>URJU01000004.1 GCA_900548315.1 uncultured Coprococcus sp.
CCTTTTTTACCAGCTATTAATAACCTTCAATTAATACAATATTAAATTATTTTTACACCAGACAACAGCTCTGTTTATTTACTCTGGCGTTTCTTGTAATCCTCAAGCAGCTCCTTAAACAGCTTATCATGCTCAGGATATGCCTTTCTGATGAACACAAGCTTGTTGTTGCCATCCAGCAGACAATGTGAGCTTGTACAAAGTGTTCTAAGCTCGCCTGTCTTCTTGTCCACGACCTCATATGAAAACCCTACCCGGACACCTGTATACTCCGAAAGGCTGACATGTATCAGTACGTCATCGCCAAAGTGGCACATGCTCTTATACTCAGCAGTTACACCGAGCACAGGAATTATATATCCGTCATCCTCTATAGACTTATAATCCCAGCCTATCTGCCTCATCCAGTCCAGCCGCGCCTCCTCTATCCATCTGATATAATTGGAGTGGTGTACTATCTGCATCCTGTCCGTCTCATAATAATAAACTGATCTCTCATATGGCTTGATCTTACTCATATCTATATCTATCATTTTTTTCACCTGATTTCTGACTTACTTCCAGTCCTTTTCCTTGATCTCAACACGTCTTACCTTGCCGCTGATGGTCTTTGGCATCTCATCAACGAACTCGATAACTCTAGGTCTCTTGTAGCTTGCGATGTTCTCCTTGAAGTATCTCTTGAGTTCCTTCTTGAGGTTCTCATCACCAACTGTACCCTCTGTGAGAACAATGGTCGCCTTGATCGCCTGACCTCTTGTGCTGTCAGGTACTGATGTAACTGCACACTCAAGGACATAAGGGATCCTCATGATCTCATTCTCTATCTCGAAAGGTCCTACTCTGTAGCCTGCAACCTTGATGATATCGTCCACACGTCCAACGAACCAGAAGTATCCATCCTCATCCTGGTATGCTGTATCACCAGTGTGATAGAAGCCGTCATGCATAACCTCGGCTGTTCTCTGTGGATCCCTGTAGTATTCCATGAACAGTCCATCTGGTGCTCCGTCTGCAATATTTATAACGATCTCACCCGTCTCCCCAGGTGCAGCAAATGTTCCGTCTGCCTTCATGATCCTCACGTCATACATTGGGCTTGCCTTTCCCATTGAACCTGGTCTTGGAGTTGTATTCTCAAGATTTCCAATGGTAAGTGTTGTCTCTGTCTGACCAAATCCTTCATATATAGTGAATCCTGTCTTCTCCTTAAATACATCAAACACCTCAGGGTTAAGCGCCTCACCTGCTGTTGTGCAGTATCTGAGGGATGAGAGGTTGTACTTACTCATATCCATACGGATAAGGATTCTGTACAGTGTTGGAGGTGCGCAGAATGTTGAGATATGGTACTTCTCAATGAGCTTAAATATCGTGTCTGCGCTGAATGTATCAAAGTCAAATACGAATACGCAAGCCTCGCACAGCCACTGTCCGTAAAGTTTACCCCAGAGAGCCTTACCCCAGCCTGTATCTGAAACTGTGAGGTGAACCTCACCAGGCTTATTGCAATGCCAGTACTTTGCTGTGATATAGTGTCCAAGCGGGTACAGATGATTGTGTGCAACCATCTTTGGATGCTCTGTTGTTCCTGATGTGAACATGACGAAAAGTATGTCGTCCTTTCCTCCAACAGCATCGTCACCCGTAGGCCTTGGGAACTCAGTGCTGCACTCCATGATTCCCTCATCAAAGAAGTTCCATCCTTCCACAGGATGATTCACAACTATCTTTGTCAGCTTGTCATCCGCAAATGTATCTATCGAGGCTGTGATTCCGTCATCTGATGTGCACACAACCGCTGATACGCCTGCAGCCTCAATTCTGTACTGATAATCTGTTGCCTTTAATATATTTGTCGCCGGTATAGCTATGGCACCGATCTTGTGGAGTGCCATCATGGTGAACCAGTACTGGTAATGTCTCTTTAATACAAGCATTACCTTGTCACCCTTCTTTATACCCAGGCTCTTGAAATAATTTGCTGCTCTATTGGAATAATCCTTGATATCCTGGAATGTGAATTTCTTCTCAACCGTTCTGTCCTTTGATACATAGATGAGCGCTGTCTGATCAGGCTCCTTATCTGCCAGAGCATCCATTACATCATATGCGAAATTAAAGTTCTCGCTGTTGGTGAACTCTATCTTGCTGAGAACTCCATTCTCATCAAGGGCTGATCTCACAAACTTTCCTGCTATTCCCTGCTCTGGTCTCATTTCTGTTGACATTCTTATTTCCTCCATAAACTATAAGTTCTAATGATATATATGGTAAAACGACTTTTCCGCCTTTTAACGCCGGCGATACATGCCGTTTCTTGTCACATTATGCATGAACTTAGTATAAAAAGTCTTCTAAGTTCGTAATTCTATCTAGTAATCAAAATAAACATTACTTTAATTTACGTCTTTGATTAACTTTACATGTAGTTTCGATTACTACATCCATATATTATCATATCTCTTTATCATGTCAACAAAAAAATAAATATTTTAATTTATTTTCACATACTCCTTCACCATTTTGCCTGCAAAAGGGGTCAGGTACCTCCGTCCCCATTTGCGCCCATGACGCGCAAAAGGCGTATGCCGGATAGTGCATCCGGAATTCCGGTACGCACCATCTGCATACGCCTTATTATTTATATTTATTGCCCTACATTCTACTATGAATCATGCCCCTGAATTTGATCCTGACTTTGATGCATTCTTCTCTTGCGCATCTGTGATTTGTATACAAATATCGCTGTGAGAATCGATACACCCACGAATATCAACACACATATAAAAAATATCATGCCAGTTGTCATATTTTGTCCTCCTATAAATGAACATCTGCCGGTCCCAAAGTTGTCCCTGCCAACGGCTTACACCTCCATGATCGAGCTTTTTAATCTCTCACCATATCGATCTTGTCTGCGCCCTGCTTCTCCAGATTCTCTGTGATGTTGATATCCGTAGAGTTATCAAGGGCTGTTTTTCTGTCGCGCATCGCCATGTTTGGATCCCTGTGTCTTGAAGGGCCACCTACGCAGCCTCCCTCACATGCCATGCCTTCCATAAAATCATCCTGGAATCTGTTGAACTTCATAAGGGTAAGTGCCTTCTTGCAGGCATCTATGCCATCACATTTGCAAACTTTCACCTCATCATCACAGCCGAGTTCCTTCATACTCTCTATGACTGCCGCTGTGACTCCGCCTGCATTTGCAAATTTCTTACCAAACAATGTGGACTGATCATTGTCCTCTGCCTCTGGCTCCAGCTTAACATCCTTAGCCCTCAGCATAGCTCTGATCTCTCCGTAGGTCAATGCATAGTCAGCAGACTCCTTCTCACCGGCCGCACTCTCCGCCTTCTTGCCGATACAAGGTCCTATGAACACCGTAACAGCATCCTCATAGTTTTCCTTGATGTATCTCGACACCGCGCACATAGGTGAAACCGTCTCAGATACCCGGTCTGCAAGCTCCGGGAAATGTTTCTCCACAAGCAGCTTAAATGCCGGACAGCATGACGTGGTCTTCTTCTTACCCTCCGCTTTAGCCTCCATCCACTCCTTCGCCTCAGCCATAGCCGTCATGTCGGCACCAAGCCCCACATCGACTGCATCATAAAATCCTATCTTCTTCATGGCTGTTCTCCAACTTGCCATCGTTATATCAGCACCAAACTGTCCGTATGTTGCCGGTGCAAACATTGCAAATACTTTCTTGCCGGCTCTCATATCATTTATTATATCTACTATATATGACTTTGAGCCTATAGCTCCAAATGGGCACTTATGGATACACGAACCACAGTCTATACATTTGTCTTTGTCAATTACTGCTATACCCGTTCCATTCTCAGCAACAGATATCGCACCAACCGGGCAGCTCTTTATACAAGGTCTCATAAGATCTGCTATGGCATTGTATGGACATGCCTTTGCACACTGTCCACACTCCTTACACTTTGATGGATCTATATACGACTTGTCACGCCCCATACTTATCGCGCCGAAACGACATGCCTGCTGACAGGCCCTTCCCATACACTTCTGGCAATTGTCAGTTACTACATAACGGGAAATCGGACATCCTTCACAGGCTGAATTGATTATCTGAACAACATTGCCATCATCCTCAATACCTGGAGCCTTACCCTCTGCAAGCCTCACCCTCTGTCTGATAACCTCTCTCTCTCTATATATGCAACATCTGAAAAATGGCTGGGGTCCCGGAACCATCTTATAAGGAAGATTGTCTCTCTCATCATCCAATTTCCCATCGTAAGCAAGCTTTGCCACCTCATACAGCACCTCATGCTTTACTTTTAATAATGTAGCGTCATTTGTAATCATACGTTTGCCTCAACTCCGTTACTATAAATATTAATTTTTTATCATTTTATCTTAGATCCAGTTGTAATCTCCGCCAGTTATTGCGAGACTGAGCAAAGCGTCCATCTTCTCCACATCTTCAGCACCTTCAACTATTCTTACGAGTTTTGCAGTCTTTTCATCTGCCTCCATCACTTCGTCAGGACCTATCTCATCTTCTCCTTACCGAGAACTTTGTGTCATCTAACACCACAACTCTTCTAATTTATAACACAATTTTCATACAATAACAATGCACGAATACAAGTAGATTTCTTTTAATTTGATATGGGATGTGTTATACTGCCAAAGAGAAATCAAACGGCTGGCGTCAGCCAGACTTTGAGCACGCAGTGTGGGATTTCGAGTAAGTTTCGAACAATCTTTATATAAGGAAGGCGAATTACAAATGTACAAGATCAATTTTTCAAAGCCAATAAACGTCCACTTTATGGGCATCGGCGGTATCAGCATGAGCGGTCTCGCCGAGATTCTTCTAAAAGCAGGATTCAAAGTAACCGGTTCAGATATGAAGGCATCTGAGATAACAGATCAGCTAGCAGATATGGGTGCACTTATCAATATAGGTCAGCGCGCCTCCAACATCACAGACAATATAGACCTTGTCGTATATACAGCCGCTATCCATCCGGATAACGAAGAGTTCAAGGCTGCGGCAGAAAAGGGCATCCCTATGCTCACCAGAGCACAGCTCCTCGGACAGATCATGGAAAACTACAAATACTCCATCGCTGTCAGCGGAACTCACGGCAAGACCACAACAACATCCATGCTGTCCTACATCCTCATAGACGCAGACACAGATCCGACCATCTCTGTCGGAGGAATACTCGACAGCATAGGAGGCAACATCCGAGTTGGCAAATCCGAATATTTTGTCACAGAGGCATGTGAATACACCAACAGTTACCACGCTTTCAAGCCATTTATCAGCATCATATTGAACGTCGATGCCGATCATCTGGATTTCTTCAAAGATATAGACGAGATAGCTGATTCCTTCCACGTATTTGCCACAAAGACTCCAAAGGAAGGTCTCGTGATCGTAAATGGTGACATGAAGTACTATAACACAGTCGTAAAAGACCTCGAGTGCCGTGTTGTAACATTTGGCAAAGGTCCACAGAACAAGTACTCCGCACACAATATCAGATTCGACGATTTCGGTCATCCGACATACACTCTTGTTGTCGATGGCAAGGAAGTTACAGACATAACCCTCAAAGTATTTGGCGAACACAATGTATACAATTCTCTGTCCGCCGTAGCTGCATCCCTTGAGTTGGGCATATCAATAGATGTCATCAAACAGGGACTGTCCGAATGTGTCGGTGCTGAGAGGCGTTTTGAGTACAAGGGTACCATCCTGGACAACGTCAAGGTCATGGATGATTATGCTCATCACCCAACTGAGATCGCTGCAACACTTAAGGCTGCAAAGAATACCAACTACAACGAACTGTGGTGCGTATTCCAGCCGCACACATACTCTAGGACATATGCTCTTTTCAACGATTTTGCTGAAGCCCTCAAGGTATGCGACCATGTGATAGTTGCAGACATATACGCTGCCCGTGAGAAGGACACTGGACTTGTATCAGCAAAACAGCTTGCTGAGAAGATCGCAGAATACGGCACGGATGCCTTTTACCTGCCATCTTTCGACGATATAGAAAATTACCTTTTAAAAAATTGCAAAAAAAATGATTTGTTGATAACTATGGGTGCTGGAAACGTCTATTCTATTGGTGATAACCTGATAAAAAAATAGTTATCCACATTATCCACAAAACATGGTGGGAAACTATCCCCACCATGTTTATTTTTTATCCGTTGACATAATTTTTACCGTTCCTTTACAAAAGCCTTTAAATTATAGCTTTTCTTTTTTTTATATTTTTTTGTCGTTTTTTCATCCACATTATCCACACTATCCACATCCCCCCTCTTTTTTTTAACCGACTATATGTTCTATTTGCAATCCCAAAAGTTCATGTTATAATGCATTTGCATTTCAGGGAAATACGTTATTTTAGGAGTATGAGAAGGAGTTTTGACATGAATTACATTTCCATCACAACAGAAAAAAACGAAACATATTCCTCCATATCAAACTTTTTCATAGACTATTACATGACCTCCGCCAATGGAGATTTCGTGAAAGTATATTTATATCTGGTGAGACTTTTGTCATCAAGAGAACCTGTGTCCATAGCAGGCATTGCCGACCACTTCAATCTCACTGAAAAGGATATCTGCAGAGCCATACGCTACTGGATAAGCCAAGATGTGATGAGGCTCAACTATAACAGCAAGAAGGTTTTGACTGGGATTACTCTGCTGCCTCTGCATGACAGATCTGCCGATGACGATGGACTGGACAGTCTCTCCATGCTTGGAATGGACTACTCGGCTGGCACAGATCATATGGATACCACCAAGTCCCAGATGCAGCAAACACCTCAAACCTCATCTGTGTCGCAGCCACTATACGAAGAAACTTTTTCCGCAATACCTCAGAGTCCTGCATCAGGAAGTGTCTCAGTGCATAACCCGCCTGATAAGGTACTCATAACCCCTGAGCTCTTGAGAAAGAAACAGGAGGACGATGTATTTTCCGACATCTTATTTGAGGCTGAGGCATTTTATGGCAAGACCCTTTCGATGTCTGAGAGCGAGACGCTCATATACATATATGATCAGCTGCATTTTTCACAGGAACTTATCGAGTATCTCATTGAGTACTGCCTTACACTTGGCAAGAAGAGTTTCAAGTACGCAGAGGCTGTGGCAAAGGCATGGTACGAGAGTGGGATAGATACCGTGGACAAGGCAAGGGAAAACAGCAGTACATACAACCCACTATTTCGAAAGGTGTTCAAGGAACTTGGCATATCAAGAACCAAACCAACCAGCGCTGAGACCGCTTATATAGACGCATGGTCTGAGGAGATGGGATTTTCTGAGGAACTGATAGCATTTGCATGCCAGAAAGCTATTTTGTCAAGACCTCAGTCGGCCAACTTTGCATATGTGAATGGAATCCTTGAAAACTGGTACAAGAATGGTGTAAAATCCATAAAGGATGTAGAGACACTGGATCAGGAGTTTATAAAAAAGAAAAATGACAATCCGAGTCGTTCATACAACGTATCTCCAAAGCCAAACGGATTTACGAATTTCCAGCAGACAGATATGTCTGGTCAACTCGGTGCGCTTGAGCAGCTGCTCGCGGATGATCTAAATAAGGACAAGAAGACATCCTAGATCCATACACAACAGGGGTAAATAAAAACCATTATGAAGAACATAGATTACGATGATATCCTCTCCCAACTCAGCAGAAGGCGCCAGGATAACATGCGCATACAGGATCAGCATAAGACTGAACTGTACAACAAACTTCCAAAAGTCAAGGAAATAGATGATGAGCTTGCTCATCTTGCCGTTCAGGCATCCAAAGCAAGAATAATGAAACAGGATTTTGACGCTGATTCTCATGCAGCCAAAGTCTCTGCACTGAAGGAAAAAAGACGATCCATCATAGATACCTCGGATTTTCCGGCTGACTACATTTCACCGGTATATACCTGTCCCATTTGTAAGGACAGCGGATATGTGGATGGCAAACCTTGTAACTGTCTGAAACAGATGGTCATCAGCCAGCTGTATGAGCAGTCCACCATACGCAATGTGCTGGAGATCGAGAATTTTGACACTTTCAACCTGGACGTATATAAAGATGATACATTTGGCAATTATCGCTATACTCCATACAGGAATGCCGGCAACGTACTGGCATCCGTGAGGAGTTTTACTGAGAATTTTCAGGATAAACGACCGGGTATACTCCTTTATGGAGAAACCGGAACAGGAAAAACTTTTCTGACAAACTGTATTGCCAAAAGCCTTCTTGATAAAGGTTATACGGTTTTATACTTGTCTGCAATAAATTTATTTGATAATATCTTACGGGATATTATAATGAAGAACAGTCATGAACCGCATCAAGAGATGCTGTATGACTACATTTACAACTGTGATTTTCTAATAATTGACGATTTGGGCACAGAACTTACCAATTCATTTGTCCAGTCCCAGTTATTTGAGATTATAAATAAGAGAACTATCAAAGGTCAGTCCACTCTCATATCCACGAATCTGGATCTGCAAAAGATCAGCGAACGTTATACAGAACGTATAATGTCCCGCATAGTTGATAGTTATCTGATATTCAATCTCTACGGAGAAAATATCCGTTATATGAAACGAATGGGTCATATAACCGGCAAGTAGGCATCAGCCTGCTAAGCACAGGCAGAAAATGAACATATTCAAAATAGGAGGATTTTATTATGCCAGACGATAGTAAGTTGGAAACAATACCCGTAGGTAGCTTGGGAATCATAGCACACAAGAGCATCGTGCCTCTTGGAAAAAAGGTTGACTCCTATATCGTTAAATGGAGAAAGAACCGCCAGAACGAGAACAAGTCAAGTATCGTATTCCATGGTTATGAGAAGGACTCTTATCTCATCGACACAGAATGTCCAAGATTTGGATCAGGTGAGGCTAAGGGTATTGTCAACGAGTCAGTTCGTGGTAAAGATATATATATTATGCTGGATGTAGGAAACTATAGCTGCACATACACTATGGCTGGTCAGCCACAGAGAATGTCACCAGATGATCACTATGCTGATCTTAAACGTATCATCTCAGCTATGACAGACAAGCCTAGAAAGCTGACAGTTATCATGCCTTTCCTGTATGAGAGCCGTCAGCACAAGAGATCAGGTCGTGAGTCCCTTGACTGTGCTGTTATGCTGCAGGAGCTTAAGCAGTATGGTGTTGACAATATCGTTACATTTGATGCACACGATCCGCGTGTCGTAAATGCTATTCCAAAGAGTGGTTTTGAGAATGTAAAACCTACCTACCAGTTTGTCAAGGCACTTCTTAGATCAACTCCTGATCTTGAGATAGGCAATGACCACATGATGGTCATCTCACCTGATGAGGGTGCTATGCACAGAGCGATATACTTCGCCAACCTTCTCGGTGTTGATGTCGGCATGTTCTATAAGAGAAGAGATTACTCACGAGTTGTGGACGGCCGTAACCCTATCGTAGCTCACGAATTCCTCGGTGATTCAGTTGAGGGCAAGGATGTTATCATCATTGATGACATGATTGCATCCGGAGAGAGTATGATAGATGTTGCAAAGCAGCTCAAGGCAAGAAAGGCAAGAAGAGTTTTTGCACTTGCTACATTCGGTCTATTCACAAAGGGTCTTGAGGTATTCGACAAGTGTCATGAGGAAGGCATCATTGATAAGGTCATCACGACCAACCTCACATACCAGCTCCCTGAGCTTGCAAGCCGTGATTGGTATGTATCAGCTGACATGAGCAAGTATATCGCCCTGATCATCGATCATCTGAATCACGATGCATCACTCAGCGATCTTCTTGACCCATCAGAGAGAATCAGTGCAAGAATTGCTGAATACAAGGTAAAGCATACCATCTCAGATAATTATGAGAATTACTAATATCATGCTATTATACAACGCATGCGCGTAGCCGCCGGTGGCTCGCCTCACACAAAAACGCCTGTGAACTATCTTTTACCGATGTTCCCAGGCGTTTTTATATACTGTATGTTATTTACAATTCTATGCTATTGAACTTTACATGCATACCCTCAAGTCTTGCAGCCAGTTCTTTATCAGATGTCAGAAGTATGGTCTGATCCGTCTGCACTGTGCTTATAGCCTTGAGCACTCCTATGAGCTGCTGGTCATCCGCTGCATCAACCACATCATCCAGCATAAGCGGCATCTTTTCGCCATTCATGATGTTTGCAACGGCAAGACGCACAGCAAGATAAACCTGTCTCACAACTTCATTTCCAAGAAATTCCGTTCTGAAAAAGTGTCCATCCTTTTTGACTGCCACATGCATATCTTCATCAAGTCTTGCCTCTGTATATTTTCCATTTGTTATGAGACCGATCAGATTTGAAATCTGCTGCTCTATATCATCAAATCTTGCAGCCAGTCCCTCGGACAGACTGTTTATAGTCTCTATTGCCTTATCAATAGCCTTCTTCTCTGTCTCAAGGGCATCATAGTCCACAAATATAGCATCTCTCTTCTCCTTGAGTTCATAGTATGCATCTCTCTTTTTTATGGCGTCATGCTCCTGAAATTTGAACATATCCAATTTCTTGTCATGTTCCTCCTGGAACATCCTGTCTATCTCAACACGTACTGTCCTCGACTCTGTAGCCCTGCCCATCTCGTATATGGTACGCTGAAATTCCTCTTCAGACGGCAGCTTGTCGCCGTCAAACGCGCCCTTCCTGAACAATCCATCTATTATAGTTATAGCGACAAATGCAATTGTACATATTACAAACAACTGCTGTATAGATTTCTGAAATCCCACAAGATGAACCACAAATGTGATCACCGCAACAACCAAAAGACCAACTGCCATTATCACGAATATATTATCTGTAAGCTTTTTTTCCTTCTTTTCCTGTTTCTTTTTCTCTTTCTTTTCGTCCTCGTCATCTATGGCCTCAACCTCAAGGAATATATGACTTCTCTCCCGGTCCTCATCCTCATCCGGTATCTCGGCATCCTTCTCATTTACAAGCTGTCTCGCCTCTCTCTTGAGTCTTGCAATCTCCATATTATAGGCATCCAGCTCTTCTCTTCTCGCCTGCCTGATATCCTCCAGATCTTTGTCGACATCACCCAACTCATCCATCTGAGCCTCAAGCTCCTCCATCTGCATCAGGTATTTTTTGTTGTCATATTTCTTGCGTTCATTTTCAAGATATTCAACCGCTGACTCTCTGTTTATACTGCTGCATCCTGTCTCCCTGATATTGTGAAGATACTTTTCAAGGAAATCACACACAGCCTTATCATCAGTTCCATTCTCGTCCGAAGGTTCAATACTCAGAGCATCCACATAGGTACTCTTATCCATATCGAACAGAACTCCCCTATAAGAATTCTTATCCTGAAGTCTCTCCTCCTTGCCACTCTCAATATCAGTCAGCCTTGCTCCATCAGCCGCCATATTGAAATTTCTCTCAAGAAGATGATTCTTGCCGGAATCTATCACATGGGCTTTTCCAGAATATACATTACTGCCCTTTGGCTTTCTGACCAAATAGTTATCTCTGCCAGAGCCAAGCCCCCGTGATTTGCTGATGCCAAATAACATTCCCGTGATAAAATCCCTCACTGTACTCTTTCCGGCTCCCTTATCGCCATATAGGACATTCAAACCCTGCTCCAGCTTAATCTCCCTATTGTTGAATTTTCCAAATTCCTTCAAAAACAGTTTATTTATATACATTACTTTTCTCCAGTAGCTATCACAGCCTCCAGACCATACTCAAGTGCCTTCCTGCTGACCACGTCATCCTTATCTGAAAGTTCAGCTATGAACCTTCCCAGCACATTGTGTTCATTGTCCTTCATAAGACTGTCCTTATTGTAATCAAACATTGTGTTGTCCACAACGTCATATATCATATATTCAGATAACAGTTTCTCAAATGTCGTGTCAACATTTCTTCCCTTCTGTCCCTTGAGGATGATCCTGTAAATGTTTTCACGCCCCATCTTGTCTATCTGCTTTGCAATGACATTCTCTATCTGCATCGATGAATATTCCGGCTTTATCTCAAGGCCCAGATTAATATAACTCCTGCATGCCGCAGATTCCCACTTTATCCTAGTCTCACCATGGATCGTCTGGCCATATATGAAACCATGTCTTCCTGTATCCCTGTGAGACAGAGGCTCTGGCGACCCCGGATAGGCCATTTTGTTCTTTATCATGTGCTTTGGCTTTCTCAGATATCCAAGCGCAATATAGTCAAATCCTGCATCCGCAAGTTCCCGGAAATCAAACGCACCATGTTCCTCATCTCCGCCGTACATTAGAAGTATATTTGCAGCGCCCTCCATCTGAGGCGCTATCCCCTCAGAGAAGTCCTCTGTATATTTTTCCTGTCCGTAGCTAAATCCTGTAACACAGGTATTGATATCTTCAAAATACGCATTGCTGAACTCGCCAACCGGAAGTATAACCGTATTCGACTTGAACTTATATGTCTCCGAAGGAGAGTCCTTCTCTATATAGTCACTATCTCCTGCGATTATAACAGTTCTTGTATTCGTGAGCTTGGCCAGTCTGCTATCCAGTCTGTCAAGTTCAGTCACCCCTGGCGCATTATGAAACAGATCTCCCGCCACGAGCAGCAGATCAACCTTTCTCTCCTCCGCAATATCAAGTATCTTGTCAAATGTATCCTCTATCTCCTTTGCACGGATCTCGCTCCACGGCTTGCCCTTATCAGGTGTCATTCCGAGATGCACATCCGAAACATGTATAAATTTCATATCTTACCCTCTGATCGTAATTAAACTGTTTATATCTGTCTACACAGAACGCATCTTTCGCCTATGTATAATCAACAAAAGTTTACCCCATATCGGAGAAAAATACAACACACGAGGTATTAAATCTTTGTGCTCATCTGCATATTCCGTCTTTGTTCCTCCATCTCGTGTTCATGCAGATACTTTTCCCTGGTAGCAAGTCCGCCCCTTATATGTCTCTCCGCCTTATTTGCATCCAGAACAACCCTCGCCTGAGCGGCCAGCATTGGTCTGATCCTTATAAGTCTCTCCGTTATATCTTTGTGAACCGTCGATTTACTTATCCCCATCTTGTCCGCCGTCTGCCTGACCGTCGCTCTGGTGTCAATGATATAATTTGCTGCTTCTACCGCCCGTTCTTCTATGTATCCCTTCAAAGAAAAAGCCCCCGCATATTCTGTTTTTACAGTCTATGCAGGGACTCTCGCCGCTATGATTGCATGTTCAAAAGAGACTCTCTTCTAAATCACTTCTTCTATCTAAACTTTGGAAATCTCACTATAAATCTTGATCCTATATCCGCCCTCGATATGACCTGTATCGTTCCGCCGTGGGCATCAACTATCCATTTGGCAATAGAGAGCCCCAGACCTGAACCTCCGGTCTCACCGTTTCTCGCTTCATCAGAGCGGTAGAATCTGTCAAATATATGAATGATATCTGAGGATTCCATTCCTGTTCCCTCATCTTCTATCAAATAACTCACATATCCAGCCTCATCAGACACCCCCAGCTTGATCGTAGTACCGGATTCAGAATACTTCGCCGCATTTTGCACAAATATCCTGACAGATTGCTTTATCATCGCCACATCACCGTTGACACACGCCTCGGACTCAGTGCCTTTAAACTCATACCTGTGGTTCTCATCTATCATCATGGATTCCTCCCACACCTCGCTTACCATACGGTTAATATCCGTCCTCTCCATGTTCAGGTGCTGCCTTCCACTATCTCCCCTGGCCAGGAATAACAACTGCTCGACAAGCTCCTTCATATGCTGCGACTCATTTTTGAGCGCTTCTATGGATTCTCCCAGAACCTGTTCATCCTCCTTGCCCCAGCGATCGAGCATATTTACATATCCCTGAATAACAGCTATAGGTGTCCTCAGCTCATGGGATGCATCTGACACAAACCTCATCTGGCGTTTCTCATTATCCTTCATGTTCTTGAGCAGACTGTTAAGCGCGATCTCTATACTCTGAAGATCCTTATCCCCGGTGTGTATCACCTGCTCGTCGTCATCGGCTGACAGATGTGATATGGCTTTCTCCAGATCATCTATCTTGTTGTGATCCATCGGTTCCTTGCTGAGTTTCTCCGCCGCAACCGCAAGATCATTCAATGGCTTTAATCGTCTTCTGACATCTGCCGTCCGGAACAATGCAAGAAACAGAACCAGTGTCTCCATTCCAAGCAGCACGATACCCGGTATCTCTATGATATCCCACAGGATCTTAAAGTCATATCTGTATTTCTTTTCATCTGATCCCTCTATGATGTATTCATAAGCTCCGCCATCATCATTCTTCTCAACATAATAATGCCTTCCACCAACGCCCTGCGGCAGCTGATTTCTTCCCCACCAGGCAAATGTTCCCACAATAAGAAAGGCAATGACGATATCAATAAGTATCACATTGCCCACCTCTTTGAGCCAGAAACTCATGTTGATCCTTCTGGCTATCGACGACATTCTTTTATTTTCCCTGCTTTTCTTTTCCATATATTTTCTCTCAATCTCTGATGACGTATCCCACGCCTCTGACTGTGGTTATAAGTTTCACGCCAAACCTGTCGTCTATCTTTGTTCTCAAATATCTCACATACACATCTATGATGTTTGTCTCCCCCAGATAATCATATCCACACACCGCACTGAGCAATTTTTCCCTGTCCATCACAATGTCCTTGTTCTCCATAAGCGTCCGGAGCAGCTCAAACTCTCTGTTGGTAAGTTCCACTATCTCTCCATTCACCGTGACTTCATGTCTGTCGGTGTCCATGCTTACCCCATGTATCTCTATTTTGTGGGTGTGAACCTCCACACTTCCCCTTTTCTTCAGAGCCACCCTTATCCTCGCAAGCAATTCCTCTATTGCAAATGGCTTTGTGAGATAATCGTCCGCCCCTGCGTCAAGCCCCGACACCTTATCCATCACAGCATCCCTGGCAGTGAGCATTATGACCGGCACATCACTCTCTTTTCGGATCCTCCTGAGTACCTCCAATCCGTTGAGTGCCGGCAGCATCACATCCAGAATCACAAGGTCAATTTTCTCGGAAAGTGCCTTTTCAAGCCCTATTCTTCCGTCAAATGCCTTCTCAACCTCGTATCCCTCATGGATAAGCTCCAGCTCAACAAATCTTGCAATTTTCTCTTCATCCTCCACAATGAGAATCCTCTGTGCCATATCTTTTTCCTTTCTTTTACTTATTATTGACGTCGGACTTAAGGTTGTCTACAGAGTCGGCTACTTTATCGCATGCGCTATTGAGGTTTACGTTGATGTCGCCGATTCCTTCAAAATGATATCTGCACTCACAGAAGAGTCCGACCACAAGCAGTGGAAGAACCACCCAGAATGCAAGTATAAGCGCGATCACCAGAACAAGAACCGGAACATTTATCATGGTCTGACCCCTTCGCTCTACTATGAATGTACTATCCACACTCTTCTTTAATATCTTGCCACACCATTTGAAAAATCTGTCCATCATCTGTCCAAATGTCACTTTATTGCAATCATTTGTGTAGGTCTGCTGTGCCTGCTCAAACTCTGTCGATGCCTGCTGATCTCCACCTGTCACAAAACTGTCTACATCCGGAGCCTTTACCTTGTCAAGTTTCTCCAGATAAATGATTGCATCTAACAGATCGTAATCACACGCCTCAAGCGCATTCTTCGCATCTTCGTAACTTACACCTGTTTTTTCTCTTAACTTTTCTACCTTTTCCAGTTTATCCATGATCTTTACACCCTTTCTCATTATCTTATTTTCATCGTCTTCCGATGATCTGTCATCTTTCTTATCGTTTGTTGCTGATATCATCAACTGATGTTGTTACTATACCAACCGATGATTAATCTACAATATGAGAAAGATTAAAATCAGGTTAAAATTTATCACTACGTCGTTGCCGTAAGTTTCGCCGTAGACTTCTTCACACAGTAAAGGCATGTCGGCAATATGTAAATAGTCGCGGTGACCCATGCCGTCTGATCAGCAAAGCAGATGGCCGTAAATCCAAATGTTCCGACAAATCCCAGGCTCACTATGATCCTGGCCACCATCTCTGTAACACCTGAGAATATAGCCCGACCGGAATATCCAAGTCCCTGTGTCACCATACGCGCCACGTTCAGTATACCGAGACTCCAGTAGAAAAATCCCATACATCTGAGGTATTTCGCAGAGGCATCAAGGACATCAACTGCGCTCTTCTTTACAAATATCATTGAAAGCGGTCTGCCAAAGAATATCATGATAAGTCCTGCTATCAAGCCATATCCCACTGCGACTGCTATCGCCTGCCACATTCCCTGCTTTATACGTTTCGCCTGTCCAGCTCCAAGATTCTGGCTGCAGAACACAGATGCCGCCGTTGCAAATGCGTCAAATGGACACATAGTGAACTGCTTTATCCTCATACCGGCTGTGAAGCCTGACACATACACACTTCCCAGCTTGTTATTTGCAGACTGCATGACCATACTGCCTATGGCAGTTATGGAAAACTGAAGGCCTGTCGGAATTCCCATGACGAGGAGTTCCTTCACTGCAGAACCTTCTACCTTTCTGTCCTGCGCCTCAAGATGCATGATCTGAACCTTCTTGAAGATATACACAAGACACAATATTCCACTCACCGCCTGTGCCGTGATGGTTGCTATAGCCGCACCGGCACAGCCCCACTTGAGCACCAGTATGCAGAACAGATCAAGGAATATGTTGAGTATCGCCGAGAACGCCAGAAACATGAATGGCGTTCTGCTGTCTCCCAGGGATCTGAGCACACTTGACAGATAATTATACATAAGTGTAAATGGGATCCCCAGGAATATAACTATAAGATAGGAGTATGCCTTATCAAATATATCCTGCGGAACGGACAGAAGGTGCAGTATCTGATTACAGCATATAGCACACACCGATGTAACGATAAGTGCTATGATACCTGTCAAAACCGCACCATTAAATATATATTTTCTCATCTTGTGAATATCATTTGCACCGAAATATTTTGCAACCGGAACGCCAAAGCCTGCGCAGCATCCCATACAGAAACCAAGGACAAGAAACTGTATGCTGCTGCTTGCCCCGACTCCCGCCAGCGCCTTATCTCCCAGTATCTGTCCCACTATAGCTGCATCTATGATATTGTAAGTCTGCTGAAGCAGATTGCCGAGCAGGAGCGGCAAGGCAAACTGCATCATTAGACTAAGCGGCTTTCCGGAAACCATGGACTTAGCCATGTCTCACACCTTCCTTACATTATCTTTTATAACAGCTTGTCTGCCAGCGCCTCAAGCGCTGCCACATCCGACTGCTTGAACGCGGACCTTATGGTCACATGCTCATCCACGATCTCTATATCCTTCATCGCTGACATCTGCTCTTTCATGAGTTTCGCCGCCATTGGTGCCCATGAACCATTTTCAATGAAAGCGACCTTTCTCTTCTGATACGCCTTCATCTTCAGGTGGTTGATGAAATCTGCCATTACAGGCATCACGCCGCCATCGTATGTAGGTGCTGCAAGCACAAGTCTGTCGTACCTGAAAGCATCCTCTATACACTCCGCCATATCATCTCTGGAGAGATCTGATACAACAACCTTTTGCGCCCCCTTTGACTCAAGTATCTCCGCCAATTTCTTTGCCGCCCTCTCTGTGTTGCCGTGGAGACTGCAGTATGCGATGAAGATTCCCTCATCCTCAGGTGTGTAGGTTGACCACAGCTGATATTTGCCTATGTAATACTCAAGGTTCTCTGTGAGTATAGGTCCGTGAAGTGCACATATCTTCTGTATATCAAGTCCTGCTGCCTTCTTGAGAAGTGCCTGTGCCGGCATTCCATACTTTCCTACTATATTGAAGTAATATCTTCTCGCCTCGCATGCCCAGTCCTCATCTGTATCCAATGTTCCAAACTTGCCAAATGCATCCGCTGAGAAAAGTATCTTCTCGCTCTGCTCGTATGTGACCATGACCCTGTCTCTTATACACATCTCGTGGGCTCGGAGATGTGTATAAGAGACAGACCTCAGGCCAATGAACCATAGGAGCCATGAAGAACTGAAGCGTATGACTTCCAAGAGAGAGAGTCTGTCCCTCTGCCACAGTCACAATTCTGTCTGCCACAGGAACCTCAAAGAAGTTTGGCAACATTCCAAAAAGCTTGGCATTCGACACGATCTTGATATCCGGATATTTTGCAAGCACATCCCCAAGATTTGCTGAGTGATCAGGCTCCAGATGTGAGATTATAAGGTAGTCAGGCTGTCTGTCTCCCAGCACCTCTGCCACATTTGCAAACCACTGGTCTGCGCACTTTGCATCCACCATATCCATGATGGCTATCTTCTCGTCCATGATGACATATGAGTTGTACGCCATACCGTTTGGCACGATGTACTGATTCTCGAACAGGTCTATGTCCTTGTCATCCACACCCACGTAAAATACTGTGTCAGTTACATTCTTAAGCATTGTATATCCTCCTTTTGATCCTAAGTATCTAATATAAATAATCCACGTTGTGTCCACATGATATAATGAGCGCAAGTGAGCCAACACGCTTGCATGATTGGCGAGCGGCGAATTGGATCATGATAGTTGCGACAGCAACGAAAAGCACCGTAGGTGCGAATCATGATATAATGAGCATTGCGACGGATGCGCTTGCGCAAGACGTCATAATGCGAATGTCCTCATTGAGCCGACAGGCGATATGATATAATGAGCGCAAGTGAGCCAACATGCTTGCATGATTGGCGAGCGGCGAATTGGATCATGACAGTTAATTATAACATACTAAATGAAAATAGAGAATCAGCACAAAAGGCCTGATTCTCCATTTTTTGATAATTTTTTATTATTATCTGCTTACCCTTCTCTGTATCTTCTCCTGATACATGCTGTGATCCGCCTCCCTCACATATTCCTCAAGGGTTTTATCACCATCCGGGTCTGTTATAACATAACCTATACTAAACTCCAATGCAAACGGCAGTTTCTCCTGCGCCGCTATCTCCCTGGCTTTCTCAAGGATTGCCGTCTTTCTTTCCTCAGGGGACTCCGCCTCATCGTATATAGATATGGATACAAATTCATCTCCGCCGTACCTAACCGGAATACTGCTTATTCCGCCGCCTCCTGCAACAGCTCTGGCAGCACTCTTTATCGCTTTATCTCCGTACTCATGGCCGTATGTATCGTTTATATATTTGAGCCTGTCCATATCAGCAAACATTATGAGAAGTGCCCTGCCCTGACCCGCAGCCTTGTCAAATGCCTTTGCGGCGATCTGTCTCATGCCTTCCCTGTTGTATATCTGGGTAAGTGGATCCTTTATGGATATTGCCGTAAGCTCCTGATTGATCTGCTCCAGCCTCCATTTATTGAACAGGTTTATCATGGCTACATTCACTTCGCTCATTACAGTTGACCAAAGCTGCTTATCCATGAGGTAATATCCATTTTCAACACAGCAGAACCCAACTGCCTTTTCTCCGAAATGAAATGGCGCAAATAAAAATATATTGCCGCCGACCTCATCATCCAGAAGCGGGAACATACTGTGGTATGTATCGTCACCGTCATCCGCTATGCCCTGTCTGTACACGATCTGCATTCTATGAGGATAGCCCTTCACGGCAAATACATCCTCATCGTACGCTGCTGAGAGAGTCGGACCGGCTCCCCCCATCTCCACAAGGGATCTGTCGACAACCATAACGCATTTCTTACACTCTGCCTGTGAATATGCCGTCTGTACACATGGATAAAGGCCACTATAATCACCACATTTGCTGAGCAAATGCGTGAAGTCAAGTGTACTCTCATCTATCTCCTCGCGTTCCACAACTCCCATTATATAATTCTTCAGGTACTGTCTGCCGTTCAGCATGGCATCCGCGCCGCAGCCACAGCTCTCCGTGAATATGCAATTATAATCTATATAAGAGCTGGTATCCGGATTGTTTCCCGCCCAGATATTCAGCATGATCTCTGCAGCCGCAGCTCCGATCTTCTCACGGATCCTGCTCACCGTTGTTATGCGCGGCGTATAGTATGCTGCTTTATCAAAGTTGTCAAATCCCGTAACCTTAAAATCATTTGGCACTGAAAGTCCAAGTGCTTCAGCTCTGTTGCACACACCCACCGCCAGGTTGTCATTTGAACAGATTATTACATCCGGAAGAATCTTCTTCACTATCTCCCGTTCTTCCAGTCTTCTCTCATCCATCTCCTCATTATTCGAAGCTTCGGCATCCGGAGCCGAATCCGCAAAACTGCCGCTGGTTATCTCTCCATACACCTCCGCAGGGCCGCCGTAATCCGGTCCGTCCTTCTCGTGTTTTATACACGTATGTCCATGTGCTCTGAGCAGCTCCTCAAGGCCCGTCACACCGTCATTAAAACCAAAATCTCCAAACAGGACATCCTCATCATCCACAGTCAGGCCATATTCATCCATACAGTCCCTGAATGCCCGGCATCTCTCCTGAGCCTCATAGTTGTCCTTCGGTCCGGCAAGATACCACACCTTCTTCGCACCGTGTTTCTCTATCATATGCCGAGTCATGTCATACATGGCATCATAATTGTCTATACCCACATAGTGCAGACCGTCAAAAGCAGTCTCGAGGCTTATAGCCGGAACTCCGCTCTTCCTTATCCTATCGAGCAGTTCCGCCGTGACTTCCGGATATTTGATATTGTTGACAGATATTATGATCCCATCAAAGTCTGTCAGCTCCGGCAGATTATATATATTGTATTCTCCATAGCTGTAACCATCGTCCCTGTTCCAATTGCCATTGCTGTTGAATATGTACAAATTCACATCAGCCCTGGCTTCCTTTATCTTCTGCATAAATCCCAGCGGCCAGGCATAGGTGAAATACCTCTTCCAGCCATCCATGAACAATGCTACTTTTTTCATACCTTACCTCCTGATCAATCAGAACGCCCCGTCCTGTCCCCCATCTGTAAATTTGCCAAATATATTAAAAAGGCGCATCTGCATATATTATACACAGACCCGCCCAGCCAAAACATATCCAAATGTATCAAAAATATGTACTTTACTATCAGAAACCACGGGGACGGATGGGACAGGCACCTCCGTCCCCTCCGTCCCCCATAATTTACTTAAGTGGATAGTCGCTGTGCAGCGGCTTGTAATCACGTATAGTCTTAAGTGCCGGCAAAGCATGTCCATCATAGTCAAAAAGCGCCTGATTTGCCCATTCATTTCCGCATGGTCCAGACTCATCTATGTATGACAGAGCACCTTCCGTAGCCCAGCCGCTTCCAGGTACCGGTATCCACCCAGCTTCCCAGTAGTAGAATCCATCACCGCCTGGAACATCATCTATCAGTTTCATTATGTCGTTCATGAAATCCGCCTGTCCCTCAGGTGTCATAGGGTAGTCAAGATTCTCCACCAGTGAAGGCTTTGTGGCATAGCCCTTTCTATTGTCAGGCCCCAGTTTCTCATATTCTGCATAGTCCTCCATGGTAAATCCCATGGAAACCTCCGCGATAACTATCTTTTTGCCGTATCTATCCGCCATATCCCGCATATTTGCCTCCAGCTCCTTCATGGTTCCATGCCAGAACGGATAATACGACATTCCAATTATATCAAAATCTTCTCCTCTTTCCATGTAGTGGTCAAACCAGTCCACATACATAGGATTGTTGCCGCCATTGTCGAGATGTATCATGACCGGAATATCAGAGTCAACCGATCTGACCGCCCTTATTCCTGCGCTCACAAACTTTGCGATATTGTCATACTCCGGTTTCTGCCCCAGAGGCCACATCAGCCCGTTTGTAAGCTCGTTTCCAACCTGAACAAGCTGAGGTAAAACGCCCGCAGCCTTCATCTCTAAAAGAGTCTCCCTTGTGTAGTCGTACACAGCCTGCTCAAGCTGATCCGCATCCATGCCTCTCCACGCCTTCGGCACCCTCTGCTTGCCCGGGTCAGCCCAGAAATCACTGTAGTGATAATCAAGCAGAATGCTCATTCCATGATCCATAGCGCGCTTTGCGAGTTTTTTGTATACCTCAAGGTCATTTGTGCCCGCGCCATAAGGTACGCCGTCCTCCGTGTACGGGTCATTCCACAGACGAAGTCTCACAGAATTCACACCATAGTTCTTCAGTATGTCAAATATATCTCCCTGCACACCATTGTCAAAATATTTCGCACCCAGCTCTTCAACCTCGGTAACAGCGGAGAGATCCACGCCCTTTATATAATCTGCCATATTTTTGTCTCCTTCACCTGCATTTATTTTACTGCCCGTTATAGCCAAGAACAGCCGCCGAATAAAAATGTTCTGCATACTCCAACGTCTTTTACAACATACTCCTGATGTATCAGTTCATCTTCATCTGTCGGCGGCCGTCTATCCAGATGACACTTGTCACCTAGTCGTCAAATGTAATCCTGTCATACATTCTTCCATATTTTATTCTGATAAGTTCGTTCTTTGCCAGAACGTCCTCCTCTGGTCCAACATACTGACAACGGATACAGTAGTATTCCTTCTTGTCCTTATCATAGAACATATCTATATCCAGATCTCTCATGAAACACATTGGACATCTGTAATTTAATTTGCCTTTTCCAGACTGAGCCATGTTGAAAATACCTCCTTATCCTTAAGTGTCTTTGTATACCCGAGAGTGAACATTGGCGAGAACGCATATCCCTCTTTGAAATATCCAGTTGCATCGCTGCCTGATGCTCCCATAGCAGCCTTTGTCTCGATCGCAGGGATAACTGCTGATACCTCATCGGCACCCGCGAGATCCTCTTCTCTGCACTTGTACTCATATGTGAGTGACTTGCTCTCTGAAGCATTCTTTGCTGTGAGAGTGATTCCTGTCATGTCCTCAGGATACTCTGTTGTGCCGTAGCATGCCACCATGTACTCATTGATCTCAACCTCTGCATCAGGGTTGCTCATCTCGAGGATAGTTCTCTCATGTCTTATCTTGGATGACCCCTCCTCAAAATATATCTTTGTCTGAAGTTTAACTGTCAGATCGTAGAACTCGATGTCAACCGGGTCAAGTGTAAGGATCCTTGTGCTGCCCTCCTGTGAGAATGTTGCCTTTGTTCTGCACAGGCAGAGATCGACCTCTTCACCATTATAGCTGATCTTGGCACTTCTCACAGTACCTTCTCCGGCATAGTGTGTGAAATATCCCGCTCTGTACTTCTCCTGGATCAGGAATGGATATGAGGCATCCTGAACGTGTGGAGTTCCGATACCTACAGGCCAGTTAAGCTTTGCTGCATATGGTCTGAGGTCAACGATCGCACCGCCCTGATCCATATTGATCTGAGCTCTCATGTATGGATCGCAGTACCAGAATATCTGCTTGTCTGATCCGTACAATATATCTTTCCAAAGAGCACATTCAGGCTCCTCGTATGTCTTGTTCTCTCTGTAGAAATCAGCGAATTCAGCCATTGTCATGTCAACGCATTTGCCTTCCTTCTTCAGATCGCCGTAGTACTTCATTCCGTCCTCGTAGCTCTTCTTGAGCAGCTCATATGGAGCCTCCCAGCGTCCCATCTTGTTCAGCCAGCCCGGTCCAACGAACATCATGTTGTATGAATATCCGTTGTTGAACTTAGCAAGGTGACGGTACTGGTCGATAAGGTTGTACAGATATGGGTACTCCCATGTCTTGCTGTCATAGATCATTCCGCGGAGAACGTTCTGTGGATGTGTACCAAAGTTAGAACCATTTCCATCGTAGCATGCCAGCAGATCTCTTGAAAGATGAGGGATAGCAACGATTCCGCTGTCCTCAGCCTCATTTGCTGCAGGAGCATGTGTGTTCTGCTTTGAAGGTATCCACGGATTCCATGGGCCGCCATCGAACAGTGTGTACCATGAGTTGTTGCATGTGTGGTAAGCCTTAGGACCCTCCTCCCAGCATGTTGCAACTGCACACTTGACTGATGGGTACTTCTCCTTGATGTAGTTTGTAAGCTCAGCGTCCATATAGTATGAACCTGTAGACACTGGATAAAAACCAAATATATCATGGAACTTTCCAAATACATCATCAACGATATTCTTCTTGTCCTCCATTGAGAACATCCAGATACAGAAGTCCTTGGTCTTGTACTTCTCTCTGAACTCTGTGCAAGGAAGTCCGAGAAGTGAGAGCGCTATCTCATCTCCATACTTCTCATGATGCTCCTTGGCAAGTGATACAGCCTCCTCGTTAAAAAGGCTGGCATATGTCATCTGAATAGTAGTCTTGAGTCCGTTCTTGTGTGCTGTCTCCTGCTGGAACTTGAAAATGTCCAGTGACTCTGTGAGGAGGGCTTTTCTTCCGATATCCTCTGCCTGACCATGGCCTGTAACCTTCTCGGCATACTCAGGAACCATCTCAGGACGATGGATAATGTTTACAATAAATGTATTCTCCATATCTTAAATCTCCTATTGCGTATATGTTGTAACCTTTTGATCTAAAGATGATCGTCCCAAATAAGTGACAATATCCTCATTTTTCATCCTGTCAGCCCTATTTTAGGGCTAATTTATAGC
Source organism: uncultured Coprococcus sp. (assembly GCA_900548315.1). Lineage (GTDB taxonomy): Bacteria > Bacillota > Clostridia > Lachnospirales > Lachnospiraceae > Coprococcus. The sequence goes on from URJU01000004.1 coordinate 24,676, forward strand.
AGGCATCCACACCACCATCCATCTGTGGTCCATCCGGTGACGCAGACACCTGCTCAAAATAAATTTTCTCATTTCTCTCGGACCGCCGCCTATTGATGTTGACAGTCTCAACCGTATGTTGATTCTACATATTTCAGCCGCCTGTAAATTCTGACGGTCTCAGCCACAACGGAGTGTCCTGCATGTATTCAGAGGCATACGAGGACGTCGGCACTTAGCGAAGGCCCTAAGCCTGAGCTTAGTGTCCGCTACGTCCGAAGTCGAGTGCGAACGACCTCTGAATATATCAGGGCACTTCCGCTGTGACGTCCGTCCTTTCCATGCGGCGTCCGTCCGCCTTAGCCCTTTACAGAACCGCCAGTCACGCCCTCTACATAGTACTTCTGCATGATGACAAACAGTATTGAGATAGGGATAGCTACCACGATACCGCCGGCGCAGAATACTGAGAAGTATTTGTTGACCAGTGATTTCTCAAGCATGTTGTAAAGACCTATAGCTACTGTCCAATCCTTTGAAACTCCTGAGTTGAGCATAAGCTTTGCAAACACGAAATCGCCCCAAGGTATAAGGAAAGAACTGATTACCTGATACACCACGATCGGCTTACACAGAGGAAGAATTACCTTAGTAAATATCTTTGCCTCCGAAGCGCCCTCAAGTCTGGCAGCCTCCTTAAGTGACATTGGTATTGTGTCCATGAATCCCTTCATGATGAGGAATCCAAGTCCTGATCCCGCTGAGTAAACTATGATCATACCGAAATGGCTGTTTGTAAGTCCCAGCATCTTCAGGATAAAGTAAATTGCTATCATGAGAAGAGGGCCAGGGAACATATTGAGTATCAGCGACGCACTCATGATCTGTTTTCTGCCGTTGAATCTCATACAACTCATCGCATAGCTGACCATAATTACAAATATAGTAGAGATGATACATGTAAATACTGCAATGATAAGTGTATTCTTGAACCATGACACATACTGCACAACCGAGTCAGGTCTTGTGAGCAGCTGAACAAAGTTGTCCATAGACCAGCTAGTTGGGAAGAAATGCGCTGTGTTGATTCCCTTATATCCGCTGAATGAAGTGACAACCAGCCAGATGATTGGAACCAGCCAGATAACTGCGAGGACAAGTAATACGATATGTTTAACGATCGAACCTATTGTTTTCTTCATTACTGGTACTCCTCCTCTTTATCTCCTGAGATCATTCTTGAGAATGATATAAGTGTAAATGCTGCACATATGATAAATACTATGATACCGATAACAGATGCCATCTTGTAGTCGTAGTATTCATTTGTAAGTCTGAACAACCATGTAACAAGAAGGTCAACTTCCTTCGCATGCGAATTGGCAAGTGCCTGATTCTGTGTAACGAATACATCCTGTGTTAGCAGGTAGATTACGTTGAAGTTGTTGATATTCTTTACAAAGTCTGTTATAAGTGCCGGACCCTGGATGAACAGGATATATGGCATTGTGATCTTCCAAAATACCTGGAAATTTGTTGCTCCATCGATCTTTGCACTCTCGATCTGATCTGTAGGTATATTCATCAGAACACCTGTTGCGATCAGCATCTGGTATGGAACACCGACCCAGATATTGATGAGAATGATCATTACCTTTGCCCAGTGAGGATCGGTCAGGAACGGTATATATGTAAGATGTTCACCGACAAGTCCTGCATGCTTAAGCATGTCTGTGATACCAATATTTGAACAGATAGTGTTCACAATACCTGAATCAGCGAAGAAGTTTCTAACCAAAAGCAGTGTTACGAACTGTGGAACTGCTATTGATATGATGAAAAGTGTTCTCCACATCTTTGGCAGCTTGGTTGTCTTGGAATTGATCGCCTTGGCAAGAAGAATACCGCCTATGAATGTGGTAAATGTAGCCATGACCGCCCATACAAGTGTCCAGCCAAGAACCTTTCTGAATGAATATCCAAATGTGACTGTCATGCTGTTTGAGAACAGGCTTGCGAAGTTCTTGAACCCCACCCATGTAAACAGTGAGTTTGGTGGAAGGTGCTGCTGGTCATAATTGGTAAATGCCACCGCTATAAGAATAAGTATCGGCAGAATATTCATTATGACTACACCAATCGTCGGAAGTGTGAGAAGTGTTATGTGGAACTTCTCGTTGAAGAGTGCCTTCATATCTTCCTTGAATGTATTTATATGTTCTCCATTTTCCTTCATCTGCTGAAGCTTGTACACTGTCTTGATATTGTGAATGTAGAAAAGCACGAATATAAGAATTATGAACAACGCAACCACCGAATTGAGAAGGATCTGGAAAGAATTGTCGTAATTATTAGTGGTTGTCTGCATGGTGAGTGGATCAAATACCTGCTCAAACTTTACAGTTCCAAGAGTTCCAAATTTGGCAAGGTTTGGTGCCGCATAGCCTACGCACATCAACACAAACGCAGCCTCAGCGATGAGCATGATCAAACCATTGACGATCTGCTTTCTTGCGAAGTAACCTGCACCCATGATAACCGCTGAGAGCTTAACCCATATATCACCTTTTGCAAAAGCAACACCAAAATTCTTGAAATATCGTCCTATAGCTTTAAAGAATCCTGATATTTTCTTCATGAAAAAGCTCCTCTCTTTTTAAAATGCCCCATATGCCACGAATGACATATGAGGCATTCTCATTATAACCTATAAATATTATTCAAAGTACTTCTTATTTAAAATTACTCCTGTGATACAGGTGCCTCAATTCCTTCTACAGCGTTGTCGAGAAGTTTCTGAAGATCTGTTCCGTCTGGATTGCCCTGGGCAAGGATTGAACCAAGTGTCTCAGCTGGTGTCCAGTAGTTGCCGCCTACACGCTGTGGTGTTGCATATGCTGCCTGAGCTGCAAGAGCTGATATAGCTGGATCAGCCTTAACTTCATCTGACTCTGAAGCGTTGATGTTTGAAGGGCCAAGACCTCTCTGCTTAAATCTTGTAACCTGTGTATCCTCTGATGTAAGGTACTCTGCGAGGAGCATTGACCAGCCTACATTCTTTGAATGTGGGTTTACACCGATAAGCTTGCAGCCTGAGAATGAAGCCATCTGAACCTGCTTGCCTGCAACTGTGTATGTAGGAAGCTTTGCTGCTGCATAGTTCTCGCCCCATGCTGCCTCAGCGTCTGCTGCTCTCCATGTTCCGTTAACTGCTGCACAGATCGTACCCTCAGCGATCGCTGTTGCCTGTGTAGGATCATCCATATCTACAAATACGCCAGTCTTGAAGAGATCAAGGATTGCCTGAGCTACATCTGTACCGCCTGCCTGATTCCAAGTACATGTATTTGTAAGTCCGTCATCGTTAAGTGTAAGGTCAAGACCTGCTCCCTGGAAGAATGAGTATACATACCAGGCATCTGATACGTTCATAGCGATCTTCTTGTTTGCCTTCTTTGCTGCCTCGATCATAGCATCCAGTGACTGAACATCATCCTCTGTGAATACTGATGAATCATAGAACATGAAGTATCCGTTATCTGCTGTCATTGGATATGCATATAATGTTCCATCAACAGAAGCTGCCTCAACAGAAGCTGCTACATTCTCGTTTGCAACATCAAAAGTATATGTAGCCTGTACCGGCTGAAGTGCTCCAGCCTTAACCAGCTCATTGATCTGATCATCAGCAAATGCGAATACATCAGGAGCAGCCTCAACGTCTACCAGGATATCGTCCTTTGCCTTTGACTCTGACTCAGCTCCGAGTGTGATGTTGAAGTCAACGTCTGGATACTTTTTCTTGAATTCTTCAATAACCTGTGTTGTGAGATCCTGATCTTCCTCAGAAGCCCATACTGAAAGATCTACAGTTCCTGTTGTTGCAGCAATTAAGTTCTGAATCGCATCTTCTGATGCTGCAGCCTGTGTTGTGCTGTCACCAGCAGCTGCTGTTGTTCCTTCGTCCTTTGAATCTGCGTTGCCGCATCCTGCAAGGCATCCTGCCATCATTGCAGCAACAAGTGTTAATGATAAAACTTTCTTTCTCATTCTTATGTCCTCCTCTTTAAATAAATAATAAGAAAATTTGTTGCTCTTTTTGTTTTCCGTGCGCAATCGGTTGTTCTTTGTAGTTATATATTACCAGTTATGTTTATTGTTGTCAACTACTAATTGAAATAACTTTTGTCACAAAAAAATATACATTTTGCACAACCCGCTTTTGACAAAAACGTTTCCACAGTCGCTATATCTTGCGCACACGTTTGCTCAAGTCTCAATATATGAATTTTTTGATTAAAATTGCCCATATTTAACCCTTATCTATCCCTGTCGCGCCTCTTTGCTAAGGGCATGATTTTAAACCAAAGCTGCAACTTGCGCGCAACTTTTTTTGTGAAATAACGAAAAAATCTCAGGCAAATATAATTTACCTGAGATTTTTTCATTCCTATTCCATCTGATATGTTAATCATTTCACTTCGTAGATTCCTTGAGTCGCAGTTCATAACCAAGATGAGTCTTTTTCTTGACCGTATTTCCTTCTATATGATCCACCAGAAGTTTGCATGCCACCATTCCAAGCTCCCTAGGGTCAAACTGAAGTGAAGTGATGGCCGGCTGGTAATTGTTCAGCAGAGAACTGTTGTAAAACGATGCAACCTTCACATCATCCGGCACGACTATATTCTTTTTGTCCAGAACATTCAACACGTTCTGACATATTCCATCATCCATGCACAGGATACATTCAACATGCTGTTTCATAACCTCCTCAACAGCATGCTCACAGAGCACCGAATTGCAAATATCAAAAAACACAAGTCCGTTGTCCACCGGAACTTCCATATCCTCCATGGCATCAAGGAAACCTCTGTATCTGTTCAACGTGACCACATGGTTCTTATTTCCTCCCATAAGGGCAAGTTTCGTCATCCCCTTTGCCAGCAGTATCGAAGTAAGTTCCCTGCACGCACTTCTGTGATCATGGTCTATCTGGATCACATTGTCATCATCCATACTTCCAACTACCACAAACGGCACATTCTTTTCCTTGAGATATTCCGCAGGTGCATCATTCACAAGTGTTCGTCCTAGGACAATTCCGTCCACCTTATGATTTTCCACAATCCTCTCAAGCTGACTCATATCATCTGGAGATACTGTACAAACAAGTACATCGTAATCCACCGGCGCAGCCATCTCCAAAAGTCCCATAAGGCACTTCTGAAAAAACGGAAGATCAACCACGCTGTAATCGCTCGGCATCACCCATCCAATATTGTACGATTTGGACTGTGCCAACCCCTTCGCTATTACGCTCGGTTTATAATTGTGTTCCTCTATGTACTCCATGACCCTTCTGCGGGTCTCAGCTCCGATCCTTCCCTTTCCAGATATTGCTCTAGACACAGTTGTTTTCGATATATTCAAGGCATCCGCAACATCTGCTATCGTCATCTTGCCCTGTCCCGTACCATCTCCTGCTGCCTTTTCTGCTGTTTTCCCAGTCTGCTGTTCCGGTTCCCTTTTCTCCATATTATTCTCCTCAATACAATCTAGTATATAGTACATTATCCCATGTATGCGCAATCGGTTGCACCATAGTTATATCATATCTCTTTTTCCACCTAAGTCAAGACATTTTTAACATGTATTTCACTTTCTGCATTTACCATTATCTGCCGTCCACATATCCCGCAGTGCCTGCTGAAGATATGCAAAATCTGCACTCGGAACATCATGCCTCAGGCGATCTTCCTTCTTACACACATCGTAGAGTCTTATCCCAAGTGATGCCACATCCCTTCTGTCTTCCACCGGCATGCTTGCATACAATATACCAAACTCTACCAGAGCCTTTATGTCTCCATCCCAGCCAGAGGCAAGCCACGCGAGTTCTTTTTTCTTTTCATCGCTCAGAGCACACACGCCCTCTATCAATCTGTCAAGATCCCCCATCCCAACACCTTTTTTTAATGTCTGCCAATGGAACAATGCCGCCTCGGACACCCCAAGAGCATAAGCTATGGCCGGAATATGTCTGGCGGTGGGCAATCGCTCCTCATTTTCCCATTTATAATACAGTGACGGAGTTATCTTCATTTTATCAGGAAGAACACTGTTTATCTCCGATACAACATATTTGACTGTAAACCCTGATGATCTGCTGTTACATCTTATATCTTTCATATTGCAGCCTATACTGTCCGCCGCCTCCGCTCTCAGCCCGGATCTCATGTCTGATCTTTTGTCTCTCTTTGTCTTCTCCATTCTCTCAATCCCCACAACTTATGTTTCTTGTCTTACAAGCCATTTTTACTTGATCTTTTCCACATTTTTGCCGTTTTTTGCAAAGATTTTGCTGTTTTTAGACTCATAGTATAATTTTCCATTACAAAATATCCTACCACTTATTACACCAAAGTGCTACCCTTTTATTTAGATTAAAGAAATTGTGTTGTTTCTATACACACCTCACTGTACAAACTAAATTAAGGAGACCATATATGACTGACCCATTATTATGTCCACGAATACCACTGAATTTATGTGATATTACAGATTATTGTTCACTTGGCGGATCTACAACCGAGGCAGAGGCAAAGCTTACAATATTGGATGATTACATCTGCCGTATAGATGCGGCAACACTTTACAGGCCTGCCACAAAGGAATTTATCCGACACTTCGATGTAGAACAGTCCATCGATATTTTAAAGAGCTACTATAGTATAGACAATTTTTTCAAGTGCATGACCCAGGGATTTTTGTCATTTATTAGCATAATGCACCTTTCCCTCACAGACGCATACTTTCTTCTCATCGAACTCAAATGTTACATTAATGAAAGAAGAACAGCCATAATCAAGAACAGTCACACAAATACTCTACTGATGCTGGAACAATACAAAAATCATTTCTCATTCAACCCTCCAATAATTCCAAGGATAGAAATGCTGCACAACGACCATAAGTTTCTTCGTCCGGATTTTTTCGTTCCCGAATCCATATTGTATATTGACTCAGAACATTTTTTCACCGTAAACGACGCCATAATATGCACCAATTATCTGATCCGTCATATCAAAAACACTCATATGCGGGATGTGGATCTGGATGTATATTCTTTTCTTGAAAATTTCAGAAACCTGATGTTCAACAACCAAAATGACTCCATAATACCAGAAGTAGTAGAAAGAGCATGTCAATATGTATTCTCTCTGTCACACACGCATAACATAGTTTTAAATGACAAAGACTGCCCCTGCAGATATGCTGCCTTTGTCAAAACTCTTGCTTGTACATACAAAAATAACCTATCGCAATAGCAATAGGTTATTAAGAAGGGGGGAGTGGAGGATTCCTATATTTTGGGGTTTGGGGTTATGGGGTTACATTACATCGTATAAAGGGATTTCTACGAATTTCGTGCTAAGGGAACCCTCCGTATATCAAAATATATGTGATTGTCATTTCTATATAACCAGAAGACCATTTCTCAGGTTCTTTATTGTTTCCTGTCATCTCCTTGTTATGCCCATATACTATCAAAACACTTTCCAATTGTAAATACGCAATATTTTATAAAACTGGAGCTTTTTTTTGTAATATTTTATCAACAGCTGCGCATTTCAACAGCATTTTGGATTTTTTTGAATGGCAACTGATTGTTTTTATTGCAAATGATTGCTTGATTGTACAATTTGTTCATCGCAAGATTACATCCCCCCATAATTATAGTGAAAAAATAACATCATCCGTACTATAATATAAGTCATGATAAATTACCAATTACTCACAGGAGATGTTAAAATGAACGAAAATGATATTTTAAAAGGCAGGCTGAACGATCTTGCTGATACGGCATATACCCAGAATCGATATACATACACCAACTTTCTCAGCGCTGCTGATATAGATGTTTTTTACAGAAACATAGAAGAATTGTCATTTGCCGGCTACAAACTATTTGGCGGAAGGGAGGGCTGCGAACGTGTCATGATTGCATTTGGCAACGAAACTGACTGCGGATATGAACCCAGTTTTCCCATATCCATCATAAAAGCTGCAGCACTCCAGGATAAATTTTCCGACGATCTGAGCCATCGTGATTTTCTGGGCGCACTGATGAATCTGGGTATCGAAAGAGAGATGATCGGAGATATACTCGTGGCTGAGTCTGCCAAAACCGGGAAACACAGCACCGCATATATATTCTGCACCGATTTCATCGCCGACTATATCATTGATAATCTCTCAAAAATACGGCATACAAATGTGAGATGCAGACTCTGTACCACAGAAGACATTCAGGAGATACAGCTTCGCCGAGAGCCATTGCATATAATATCTGCATCTGCAAGGGCCGATGCCGTCACCGCCTCTATAACCGGGCTTTCGAGGAGCAATACATCCATTCTGTTCCGGGAAAAAAAGTTCACACTTAACAACCGGCTGTATGAGAACAGCAGCTATCAGCTAAAACCCGGAGATGTGTTCTCCATAAGAGGTTACGGCAAATATGAATTTGTTGATATTGGAGCAACAACAAGAAAAGGCAGACTCAATATAGAACTGTTGAAATATGTCTGATGGATGCAATTTCTCTGTTCCCGCAGCTTCGAACCGTATCCTGTCTCCACTTGCCATTTACATTGATGCAGGTGCCATCCAGCATAACTATCTGTCTGGAACTGTATGACCTTACATATTCTGTGTTTATTATAAAGGAACTGTGTGCCCTTACAAATGTCGTGCACTGTTCCTTTATCTGTTCCGAAAGTTCCCTCATGTTCCCGTAAAAACTATAATCTCCGTACAATCCCTTTATTTTTATGACTCTCCTATCACTTTCAAAATATATTATCTCATGTACATTCAGTCTGTATCGCACCCACCCCGACCGGAAAACAAAACACTTGCTGCTCTGACTGCCATTTACTGCAGCCATAAACACTCTCATAAAATCCTCACGTATTGCTGGCTCATAGATCTGATAACAAGGCTGCACATCATAAAGCCTCCTGCTCATACCCTGCGCAACCATCACAATATCCACATCCTTAAATCTTCTTCTGAATATTGCTGCCGCCTGCCAATCCCTATATACGATCACCACATCAAACATTCCTACTGAATCCGCATCCCACAAAAGCACATCCTCAGAATCATAAAAAGCCACCTCGTTACTCTCCCCATATTTTATCTCTGTTTCCTCTATATACGCTCTGATCATTCCCATGCCATAGGGATTCTTGCTATACACTGCTATCTTTGCCACATTTTGTCCCTCCCTACGATTTTCGTTTTATAGAATTATACACAGAGAGCATCATATCCACTGCATTGTTTGCATCAAAATCCATATCCACTACCTTTTCCATCTCTGTCACATCCATATCCCACAGAAAATAATCACACGAACACTCCAATGCCCTCGACAACTGCACAAGCCTTTTCAAACTTGGAAGACTCTTGCCACTTTCCAGCCTGCTTATATACTTTCCATCTGTACACATTTGCTGTCCTAGCTCCTCCTGCGTAAGATTCATCAATTTACGTGCATATTTTATGCGCTGCCCTATAATTGTACTATTCATTTTTTACCCCTTCTCTGTCTG
>URJU01000005.1 GCA_900548315.1 uncultured Coprococcus sp.
TCGTGGGCTCGGAGATGTGTATAAGAGACAGATATGCGATGGTGGATGCTCCGGAATATAATCTAAATAAGCCATTTGAGCTGATAACATATGAGCAGGAAACATCCGGAAAGGAACAGACAGTGATGAGCCAGATGGATAAGCTGAATAGTATGTGGAGAAATTATCTTATAAGTGATACTTACGAGCCTGGATCAACTGCTAAGATGATAACTCTCACCGCAGCACTTGAGACCGGGGCAGTGAACAAAAACAATTCTTTCTACTGTCCGGGATACAGGATGGTTGAGGACAGAAGGATACGATGCAGCAAGACCACAGGACATGGAAGTCAGAGTCTGGAGCAGGCACTTATGAACTCGTGCAATCCGGCATTTATGGATATTGGTGAGAGGACCGGAGTTGATGCAATGTATGAGTATTACAACAAACTTGGACTCTTTGACAGGTGTGGGATAGATTTGCCAGGTGAGGCGAATTCCATAATGCACAAAAAAGAAAATGTGGGGCCGGTGGAGCTTGCGACGATGTCATTTGGACAGTCGTTCCAGGTGACTCCGATACAGTTTATGTCGGCTGTGGCATCGGTCATAAATGGCGGACACAGCATAACGCCGCATATAGGACAGAAGGTGATTGACAGCGAGGCCGGGGAGACAAGTGTGCTGACATTTGGGGAGGAGAGTCAGGTTATAAAGGAGAGTACATCCCTGCAGATGAGAGAGATGCTGGAGGGGGTGGTTGCGGAAGGAGGGGGTTCAAAATGTGCCATAGAGGGTTATAGGATAGGAGGTAAGACCGCGACCAGCGAGAAACTGCCCAGAGGTACAGGAAGATACATTTCATCGTTTATAGGTTTTGCTCCTGCGGATGACCCGGTTGTCATGACGGCGATCCTTATAGATGAGCCGGAGGGAACCTATTATGGCGGGACCATAGCGGCACCGGTGGTGAGAGACATATTTTTGAACATTCTTCCCTATTTGGGAATTGACAAAGCATCAAATGAGTATTAAATTTATGACAGTCTGAAAACAGTAAAAGAAATACATAGTCCATGTTGTGTGGACAGGTAAGGAGTACAAAATGAATTTAGATTTAAAGATTATTTTACCAGTAGTGATCGCGTTCTGCATCAGCGTAGTGTTATGTCCAATAGTAATTCCATTTTTGAAGAAACTGAAGTTTGGACAGTTTGTCAGGGATGATGGTCCGCAGGCGCATCTCAAAAAAGCAGGTACACCTACAATGGGTGGCCTCATCATACTGCTTTCATTTACAATCACAACTCTTATATATATGAAAGATTATCCCGATGTCCTCCCAGTTCTTTTTGTAACTCTGGGATTTGGCCTTATAGGATTTATAGATGATTACATCAAGGTGGTAATGAAGAGATCTATGGGTCTCCGTGCATGGCAGAAGATGCTGGGTCAGATAGTTGTCACCGGTGTATTTGCATATTATGTAGAGAAGTACTCAACAATCAACAATGAACTTATAATACCATTTGTGGGCAAGACAATTCAGCTTAACAGTGTACTTTATGTTGTACTGTTATTCTTTATAGTGCTTGGAACTGTAAATGGTGCAAACTTTACTGACGGACTTGACGGTCTTGCTTCGTCAGTCACAGTTCTCATTGCAACATTCTTTGCGGTTGTTGCAGTCGGAACCGGTTCAGGCGTTGCGCCTGTGGCATGTGCTGCAGTTGGAAGTCTTCTCGGATTTTTGGTATACAATGTATATCCGGCAAAGGTGTTCATGGGTGATACAGGTTCACTGGCACTTGGAGGATTTGTTGTTTCTACAGCTTACATGCTCAAGATGCCAATATTCATAGTGATAATAGCGTTTATATACTTCCTTGAGGTATTGTCAGTTATAATACAGGTTGTATCATTTAAGCTTACAGGAAAGAGAGTGTTCAGAATGGCACCAATACACCATCATTTTGAGCTCGGCGGATGGCCGGAGTCAAAGGTTGTTGCCATATTCTCTATCGTGACAGCAGTACTCTGCGTTGTGGGACTTCTGGCACTTTAATGGATTTAGATAGCTTTAATATAGTCATATATAGTTCTATATAGCCATAGAAAGGAGAAAGTGGCGTAGATTACGCCATGGTGAAGATTATGGAGATAAAGACAGCGATAGTAGCAGGAACAGGAAAAAGTGGTATCAGTGCAACGAAGCTTCTGGTAAAGCATGGAGTTTCGGTATATCTGTTTGATGAGAACAAGGACAGAGATATAGATAAGATAAAGGAGTCAGTGGATAACTCGGAGCTTGTAAATGTTGTTCTGGGTGAACTTAGCGAGGAGGCACTTTCGGCATCACAGCTCATGGTCATAAGCCCTGGAATCCCGGTTGACGCTCCGTTCACAGACGTAGTCAGAAATGCTGGAATACCTATCTGGAGTGAGATAGAACTTGCATATCATTATGGTAAGGGCAAGATAGCAGCAATAACCGGAACAAATGGCAAGACAACAACGACAGCTCTTGTGGGCGAGATAGTAAAGGCATACAATGCCAGCACGATAGTTGTTGGAAACATAGGAATCCCTTACACTGAACTGTGTGATACGACAAATGATGATTCTGACACAGTGGCTGAGATAAGCAGTTTCCAGCTTGAGACAGTCATAGACTTCCACCCGAATGTGAGTGCGATACTGAATCTCACTCCGGATCATCTGAACAGACATTATACATTTGAGAACTACGGCAATGTGAAGTTTTCAATAACCAAGAATCAGACCATGGATGATGTGACTGTGCTTAACTATGATGATGAGCACACAAGAGCCATGGGAGAGAAAGCAAAGGCTCATGTCCGTGTCGTATATTTTAGCAGACTGGAAAAGCCAGCCGGTGGTGTGTACGTTGAGGATGGAAGTATAGTGCTTGAAGATTGCGGCAAAAAGATAAATGTATTGACACTCAGTGATCTTAAACTGCTCGGTGCACACAATGTTGAGAACGTGCTTGCGGCGGTAGGAATATCGTACTACATGGGTGTACCGGTAGAAATAATAAGAGATGTAGCAACATCATTCAAGGCTGTTGAGCATAGAATAGAGTATGTCGATACTATAAACGGAGTGGCATATTATAATGATTCAAAGGGAACAAACCCGGATGCAGCCATAAAGGGTATTCAGGCTATGGTATCACCTACATACCTGATCGGTGGCGGATATGATAAGGGTTCTGAGTATGATGAGTGGATAGAGGCATTTGGCGGTAAGGTGAAGTGTCTTGTGCTCATCGGTCAGACTGCACAGAAGATAGCTGACTGCGCAAAGAGACATGGATTTAACTCTATAGTATTTGAGGAGAATCTGCAGGAGGCAGTTGCATACTGCCATGAAAATGCAGTTGGTGGCGATGCTGTTCTTCTCTCCCCTGCATGTGCAAGCTGGGGACAGTTCAAGAACTATGAGGAACGTGGAACAATGTTCAAGGAATATGTAAGAGGCTATAAGGAGTGATATGATTGAATGGCAGCCCTGTAGTTTCAGAAGATAGAAAGGCCAAGGCACGAAAGCATCAGATGGATTCCAAAGACGGATATATTGATCTTCCCATGCTGATAGTGTTGGTCATCATTCTGTTATTTGGGCTTGCCATGATATACAGCACGAGTAGATACAGAGCGATGGATCTGTATGGGGATGGTACATATTTTTTTAAGAGGCAGACAGTATATATGCTCACGGCGGTGGCTGGAATGTGGCTTGTATCGAGGATAGACCATCTGGTTTTCTTCAGATATTCAAAAGTCATCCTTCTTTCATCTTTGCTGATGCAGGCGTTGGTGCTCGTGATAGGAACAGCCAGCCATGGCTCATCGAGATGGATATATATAGGACCTGTAGGGTTTCAGCCCTCCGAGTATGCTAAACTTGCGATAACCGTGTACACAGCGGCACAGGCTGCAGTGAGGAGCAAGGAGCTGAACCAGGCAGTATGCCTGATCAAAGTGATGGCAATGCCAGTAATTACCATCGTCCTTATAGGGGTTGAGAATCTCAGTACAGCTATAATATGCTTTGGGATCATGTTTGTGATATTGTTTGTGGCAAGTCCGGGCATAAAGCATTTTATTGTGATAGGAATATGTGGTATAGTTGGATGTGTGCTGTTTATATTATTTGCGGGATATAGGGCAGACAGAGTGAGAATCTGGCTTGATCCAGAGCGGTATGCAGATGGGTACCAGACAGTGCAGTCACTGTATGCGGTTGGCTCCGGCGGATTATTTGGACTGGGGTATGGCAGGAGTGTACAGAAGATGGGGTTTATCCCAGAATCCCACAATGACATGATCTTTTCTGTCGTGTGCGAGGAACTTGGGATAGTTGGTGCGATGATATTGATAGTGCTGTTTGTGATATTCCTATACAGATTGGTATTGATCGCGATGAATGCGAGTGACCGTTTTGGAAGTCTGGTTACCTGCGGAGTTATGGCTCACGTGGCGGTTCAGCTGCTCATAAACATGGGCGTTGTAACAAACACGATACCGCCTACGGGGGTTCCGATGCCCTTTATAAGTTATGGCGGAAGTTCGATCATCTTTATTCTCGCGGAGATAGGAATAGTGATGTCTGCTGCTCGGGACGGGGCGTCGAAACTGCAGACATGAACAGGAATAACCCGTAAACTGATAGATGACGGATCCTTAAAAGGAAGATATTGATGAGTGGATACAACAGAACTAATAACAACAGAGTTAACAATAGAAATAACAAGGTGAATAACCGGGCTGGCAGCAGACCGGGCGGCAGGGAAAACTCCAGACCAGATGCCAGAACTGACTCCAGAGCAAACGCAAGAACTGGCGGCAGGCCGTCAGATAGAGAAAACTTGAGGCGAAATCTCCACAATTATAGTGTGGATATGGCGGCTCAGCGGGGCGTAGTGAGGGAGGATAGCGCACAGAGAAGAAATAGGAAAACTGGAGATGTCAAGGTTGCGCCGGTATCAAGGAACACACGCAGCGGCAAGTATGACAATGCAGATCGTCTAATAGCTGAAAGAACAGGACATATTGAGGCTCAGAACAAAAGGAGCCGCAATGTAGATGTGGCAGCAGCAAGGCGGAGTAGTGGCAAGGTAGATGTTGAGACTGGAAGGCGACTGGATGGGCGTGTCCGTGTTCCTTTGGATAAAAGACGTGTTCAGCATGCAGATGAGGATAGACATGTTTCCAGGGCAAATAATCGAATTACAGAAGATGAACGCAGGAGGACATCTGAAAAGCGCAGGCCAGTGGATGATGAACGACGAAATGCTCCATCAAAAAGGAGATTGCCGGAGGATGATCGTCACCGACGCAAGGATAATAAAAAATCTTCAAATAAGAAAGCTTACAGGAGACCGGTAAAACAGAAAAAGAGAAAGCCTACTCCACAGGAAATAGAGCAGAGAAAGAGATTAAAGCAGGAAAAGCTGGAGAGAAGAAAGCAGAGGCGGGAGAAGGCTGCAAAGGTATTCTGTGTTTTGATCCGCGTCATGTTGATCGTCATTGTAATAGGCGCGATAGCACTTGCGGTGATAAACAGCAGTTATAAGCTGAAGAATGTAAAGGTCAGTGGAACGGATCATTATACGGATCAGCAGATGGAAGATATTGTGACTGGCGGCAGGAAGATTAAAAATACGTTGTTCTTTCTTCTGAATAATCGCATAAACCCTCCTGGAGATGTGACGTTTATCGATAAAATAGATGTGTCATATGTGAACAGAAACACCATATCCATAATGGTTTACGAGAAAGCTATGGCTGGATGTATAAAGACTGGGGACAAGTATGCGTATTTCGATGGGGATGGCATCGTACTTGAGATCTCAGATAAAAAACTCGACGATGTACCATGTATAGAAGGAATCACAAGTGACAGCGTGGAGCAGGGCAAGAAACTGACAGTGGGAGATAATAGTTTCTTCCAGGAAGTGCTGACCATGACACAGCTCATATTAAAAAACAACATACAGATAGACAAGATAACGTATGATGACAAGCAGAACCTTATACTTCACAAGGATGGTATAAAGATAAAGATAGGAAATGCAGATAACCTTGAGAGCAAGTTTATGAATCTTGAAAATATCCTGTCAACACTGAAGGGAAAGAAAGGTACGCTTGATATGTCGAATTACAGTGCATCTGATGGAAGTGTTATATTTAAAGAAAATAAATAAAAAAATCTTGCGTATTGATATAAAAAATCGTATTATATAGGTACTAATGCTGTAAAGCGGATAAAAGGGTTTAAAAGATAAGTAGAGGAATAGAGAATAATATTTAAGGAGGATGCAACCGTGCTTGAAATAAAATCAAATGACGAGAGAACACCTGCAAGGATTCTTGTTATCGGTGTCGGCGGTGCAGGTAATAATGCTGTAAACAGAATGATTGATGAGAATGTTGAAGGAGTGGAGCTTATCGCGATAAATACAGATAAGCAGGCACTTTCACTCAGCAGAGCAACAACAAAGATCCAGATAGGTGAGAAACTTACAAAGGGTCTTGGTGCCGGAGCAAAGCCAGAGATCGGAGCCAGTGCAGTTGAGGAGAATAGAGAAGAGATCGTTGATATCATCAAGGATGCAAACATGGTATTTGTAACATGTGGTATGGGTGGCGGAACAGGAACAGGTGCAGCTCCTGTTGTTGCAGAGATGGCGAGAAATCTTGGAATCCTCACAGTAGGTGTAGTAACAAAGCCATTTGGTTTTGAAGGCAAGCCTCGTATGAGAAATGCCCAGGAGGGAATCGCAAGACTTAAGGAGAACGTGGATACACTTATTGTTATCCCTAACGACAAGCTCCTTCAGATCTGTGATAAGAGAACAAGTATACCGGATGCACTTAAGAAGGCAGATCAGGTTCTTCAGCAGGGTGTTCAGGGTGTAACAGACCTGATCAACAAGCCGGGACTTATCAACCTTGACTTTGCAGATATCCAGACAGTCATGAGAGATAAGGGAATAGCTCATATAGGTATAGGTTCAGCAAGTGGAGAGAACAAGGCAGTTGATGCTATCAAGGAGGCTATGGATTCACCACTTCTTGAGACAACAGTATCAGGTGCTACAGATATTATCGTCAATTTCTCCGGTAACATCGGAATCGTTGAGGCATATGATGCGGTTACATATCTTACAGAGCAGGCTGGAGATGGTGTCAACATCATATTTGGTACAGTTGACAATGATAATATGGGTGAGGATATCAGTATTACTATCATCGCTACAGGTCTTGAGAGATCAGGCGAGAGCGATGTGACATCACGATATGCAGGAACAGCGTCACCTATGGGCATGATGACAACTCCAAAGCCTGCAGTTACAACAACTCCTGTAACAGAGCCAAGAACAGCTACATATGCAGGACAGAGCATAGGAACACATAGCACAGCAGGGCAGACATCAGCTGCCAGCAGACCATCGTTCCTGAACAATACAGCAGCGACAGAGCCAGTTTCAAAGCCGGCATATACAGCTGCCACAACAACACAGCAGAGCAGTCCGGTCACATCAACACCAGTTGAGCCGGTTCATGTTTCAAGACCAAAGACAGAGAGCATAAAGATTCCTGATTTCCTCAAGAAGAGATAATTGGGAGGCGATTGGAAGGTCTTAGATAAAACGGATAATTTCGTGAGAAATTATCCGTTTTGTTACATAAAGGGGTTATTTTGTATGATCATAAAATGGTAAGGAGGAGGTGTATATATGCTTTATCTTCCAGACAGAGATGAAATGCAGGAGATAGACAGGCGTACCATCGAGGAGAGGGGAATTCCCGGTATTCTTTTGATGGAGCGTGCGGCAATATCTATATTGGATGAGATAAATTCAAGAAAGAAAACAATACTTCCAGCTCAGTCAGAATGTCTTGTGGTAGTGGAAGGCGGCAATAACGGCGGTGATGGGCTGGCTCTTGCCAGACTTCTGGCTCAACAGGGAGATCAAGTGGATGTGTGTTATATTAATGGGATATCAAGAGTCAGCGAGAACTTTGCTTATCAGCTTGAGATAGTTAGAAAGATGGGAATCAAGGTTACCGATGTGATCCCAAAGAAAGAATATGATGTGATAGTTGACGGCATATTTGGAGTAGGATTAAAAAGAGATGTGGCAGGAATTTGGAAGGATACTATAGATCAGATGAACAATATTCCTGGTTTCAAGGTAGCCGTCGATCTTCCGTCCGGAGTCGATGCGACCACAGGCCAGATACTTGGCACGGCATTTGAGGCAGATATGACGGTTACATTTGGACTAAACAAGAGAGGACTTGTGCTGCATCCTGGCTGTGATGTGGCAGGATTTGTACAAGTCAGAGATATTGGTTTTGCAGAGCGTGAGATAGAGTTCGTTGCGCCCACCGCATTCACATATGATATATCCGATCTGACACGTATTCCAAAGAGATGTGACAATTCCAACAAGGGAACGTATGGAAAGGTAGCAGTCATTGCAGGTAGCAGAGATATGTCAGGTGCTGCTGTGTTTGCTGCGGAGGCTGTGTACAGGACTGGGGCAGGACTCGTGAAAGTGTACACACACAGGGATAATAGAACTGTCATCGGAACCCAGGTTCCGGAGGCTGTGCTTATGACTTACACTGATGATCAGGAGGCAATGAAATGTGCCAGTGATGCGGTATCGTGGGCGGATGTCATTCTTATTGGACCGGGAATAGGCAGATCTCAAGAATCGGAGAAGATGCTGCGCTATGTTATATGCGAGGCTGAGCAGCCACTTGTGATTGATGCGGATGCACTTAATATAATTGCGGGGAATCGCGGATTGCTGCTCGGACACAGGGCAGAGGTGATCGTGACACCTCATATGGGGGAGATGGCAAGACTTACTGGTATATCTATACCGGAAATAAAAAAGAATATTTTAAAGGTGTGCAAAGACTTTGCCATGGAGTATAATGTTATAGATGTGCTCAAGGATGCCAGAACATGCGTGAGCAGGGGTGATGACATATATATCAACACATCAGGAAACAATGGCATGTCAACAGCGGGAGCAGGTGATGTACTCACTGGCGTGATAGCCGGATTTATAGCCACAGGACTTTCGCCGTATGATGCGGCAAAGCTTGGGGTGTTCGTACATGGACTTGCGGGCGATGTGGCGGCTGAGCACATGGGAAAAAATGGAATGATAGCCAGGGATATAGTGGATGCCATACCTCAGGTGATAAAAGGAGCGAAATATGAGGAGCTATAGTAATTACAACAGAGTACAGGCAGTGATAAATCTTGACAACATAAGACATAACGTAGCGGTCATGAAGTCTCTTATTGATAAAGATAAAAAGATGTTGGCGGTAATAAAGGCTGATGCATACGGCCATGGGGCGATAGAGGTGGCACATGCGCTTGATGATATGGTCGATTTCTATGCAGTGGCATTTATAGACGAGGCAGTGGAACTGAGAATGGCTGGGATAGACAAGCCGATATTGATACTCGGCTATACGGATCCGGTTGATTATGAGCTGCTGCTCAAATATGACGTCCGTCCGGCTATATATGATGTAGATAATGCCAGAAAGCTCTCTGATGTTGCAGTTAGCATGGGAAAAAAGGCTAAGATACATATAAAGGTCGATACAGGAATGGGAAGAATAGGATTTTCCTGTGATGAAGAGGGCATCAGAAATATAGAGGCAATAAGTAAAATGGCAGGTATTGATATAGAGGGAATATTTACACATTATGCCAAGGCAGATGAACTCGACAAAACCGCCGCAAATGGACAACTTGAAAAGTTCAGGTGGATAAACAGACGGTTGGAGGATGAGGGTATACACATACCAGTCAGACATATTTCCAACAGTGCAGGTATCATGGAGATGGACAATGCAGACTTTGACATGGTGAGATCAGGTATAGTTACATATGGACTTTATCCATCTGAGGAGGTTGACAAGAGCATAGCAGATCTTAAACCTGCGATGAGCCTTACCTCAAAGGTCATATTTGTTAAGGATGTGAAGGCAGGAACAGGAATAGGATATGGCTGGTCATACATAGCAGATCATGACATAAAGGTTGCGACAGTGTCAGCCGGATACGCGGATGGATATCCAAGGGCACAGTCCAATGTTGGACGTGTCATAATACATGGACAGTATGCGCCAATCATAGGCAGGGTGTGCATGGATCAGTTCATGGTTGACGTGAGTCACATAAATGGTGTAAAAGTAAGAGATGACGTGATCCTTATCGGTCAGGATGGGGATAAGAAGGTCACGGTGGAAGAAGTTGCGCAACCGGCCAATAGTTTTAATTATGAGTTGGTATGCAATATATCCAGAAGAGTTCCAAGAACATATATAAGTAATGGTGAGAAACTTGGACAGGTAAATTATCTTTTTGACTGACACTGTTTGTCCGTGAATAACCAAGTCTGATACTGGAAATACTTTTTTTAGAGTGGAATACATATTATATGATAAGGGGCAGATTATTTTGGAAAGCCGGGGAATCTAATATGTATGAAACCACATTTATAAAGTATTTATGGGGTGAATAAGATTGGTTATCAGACGAGGGGACATATATTATGCAGATTTAAGACCAGTTGTCGGATCGGAACAGGGTGGTATAAGACCTGTGATAGTGGTTCAAAATGAGGCGGGAAATAAGCACAGTTCAACGGTTATAATAGCAGCAATAACAAGTAAGATGAAGAGACCTAAGCTGCCAACACATATTATGCTGGATTCATCGAGATGTGATATCGCAAAGGATTCAGTGATACTTCTTGAGCAGCTTAGGACCATAGACAAACAAAGGCTTAAGGAGAAGGTGTGTCATGTGGATTCAGATGTTCTGAAGAAGGTCGATGAGGCATTGAAGATCAGCCTTGAGCTTGTGTGATGTACGAAGTATGAATAAAAAGTATGAGGTGATAAGGGCTAAAGTATGAAGATATTTAACAAGAAGTCAGACGAGGAGAAGGTAGAGGAAGAGATCATATCAATGGTCAACGAGGGAAACGAGCAGGGGCTGATAGAGGATTCGGAGGCTCAGTTCATTACAAATATCTTTGAGTTTACTGATAAAGAGAGCAGGGATGTCATGACCGCAAGACTGAATGTCATGGCTGTAGATAAAAGTGCCGGGCTTGATGAGGTCATGGAAATAATGCTTGAAAATAACTATTCCAGATATCCGGTTATAGACGGAGATCTCGACAATGTAGTGGGCATAATCTATTTCAAGGATTTTGTGAAGGAATATCTGAAGGACAAAAAAAAGAAACTTTCCGATATTATGGTGGAGGCGACATTTGTGCATCCGACATACAATATAGCGAAATTGTTCCGTAGGATGCAGACAGCAAAAATACACATGGTCATTGTGGTGGATGAGTACGGTCAGACAGAAGGCATAGTGACAATGGAGGACATACTGGAGGAGATTGTGGGCAACATATTGGATGAGTATGATGATGCCAGCGATGATATCAAAAAGCGTGGCGATGTGTACATAGTCAGCGGTAAGGCTGAATTGGACGAGGTCAGCGATGTGCTCGGGATAGAATTCCCAGATGAGGATTTTCAGACGCTCAATGGTTTTTTGCTCTATGAGCTGGGCAGACTTCCTTATGCTGATGAGGAGATAGAGATAGTATATCAGAATTACAAGTTCACTTCTCTGTCTGTAAATAACAACATGATAGGTGAGGTAAAGATTACAAAGGTTGAAAAAACACAGTAATAGTGTTAATATACAAAATTAGTAATTAAGAGGATAAGGAGAATTAAAGATGTCAGGACATTCAAAATTTGCAAACATCAAACATAAGAAGGAAAAAAATGATGCAGCAAAGGGAAAGATTTTCACGATCATAGGTAAGGAAATTGTGGTTGCGGTTAAGGAAGGCGGAGCAAATCCTGAGAATAACAGTAAGCTTCGTGATGTAATTGCAAAGGCAAAGGCTAACAACATGCCTAACGATACGATCAAGCGTGGTATCGAGAGAGCGGCAGGAGATGCCAATTCAGTAAACTATGTAGTGAATACATATGAAGGCTACGGTCCAAGTGGTACCGCCATCATAGTAGACACTCTTACAGACAACAAGAATAGAACAGCAGCGAATGTGCGTAACTGTTTCACAAAGGGCGGCGGCAATGTAGGAACAACAGGCTGCGTGTCGTATATGTTTGATCATAAAGGTCAGATCATCATCGCAAAGGAAGACTGTGACATGGATGCAGATGACATAATGATGATGGCACTCGATGCAGGGGCTGAAGACTTCTCAGATGAGGATGACAGCTACGAGATAATCACAGCACCGGAGGATTTCTCACAGGTAAGAGAGAGCCTTGAGAAAGAGGGTATCAAGATGGCTGAGGCTGAGCTTACAATGATCCCACAGAATTATGTAGATATAACAGATCCTGAGGTTGTAAAGAAATTTACAAGGATTATCGATATGCTTGAGGAGGATGATGATGTGCAGGCTGTATATCATAACGCGAACCTTCCGGAAGAGGAAGACGAGGACTGATACCGGTCTGTTTAATTGAACTCGAAATAGGACTCCCACGTTCCGTATGAGGTGTGGGAGTCCTATTTATGATTTGGGTACAAAATATAAGTTGTTAGGAGAAGAGATGAAGGGAATACTTAGATATTTGAGAGACTACAAAAAAGAGTCCATACTCGCCCCGCTGTTCAAGATGCTGGAGGCTACCTTTGAGCTGCTCATCCCTGTTGTTATGGCAAATGTCATAGATGTGGGTATAGCGGGAAGAGACATAGGTTACGTTGTGCGCATGTGTCTCCTTATGATACTTTTAGGAATTATCGGTCTGGTGTGTTCTATCACCGCACAGTACTTTTCAGCCAAGGCTGCAACTGGCTTTGGAACGGCACTTCGAAATGATCTTTTCAGACATATCACATCACTTTCGTATACAGAGATAGACAGCATAGGTACGTCAACACTGCTCACCCGAATGACCAGTGATACAAACCAGGTGCAGACCGGAGTCAATATGGTGCTCAGATTATTTCTGCGGTCTCCGTTCATAGTGTTTGGTGCTATGATCATGTCATTTACCATAGATGTGAAGTCTGCAATGACTTTCGTGGTAACTATTCCAGCTCTGTCGATCGTGGTATTTGGAGTTATGGCACTCAGCATTCCACTGTTCAAGAAGGTTCAGACCAGGCTTGACAGAGTTACGCTGCTCACCCGTGAAGGTCTTGAGGGAGCCAGAGTAATCAGAGCGTTCAACAGGCAGGACAAGGAGTTTAAGGAATTTGACAAGTCAACAGATGATCTTATGAAGTTTCAGCTGCTTGCGGGACGCATATCAGCGTTTATGAATCCTGTAACATATGTCATAATAAATCTCTCAACTGCGGCTATCATATGGATTGCAGCTGGACAGACTGATGCGGGAATCATCACTCAGGGTAAGGTTGTTGCACTGGTAAACTACATGTCGCAGATACTTGTGGAACTTATAAAGCTGGCAAATCTTATAGTGACAATCACAAAGGCGGTTGCGTGTGCAAGAAGAATAAATGCTGTCATGGAAAAGCAGCCATCTATAACAGACGGAGATGGACAGGCGGCAGCCGGCGGCAGGTCGGTGAAGGTAAGTTTCAGGGAGGCAAATCTCAGATATGCAGGTGCCGGAGCGGACTCACTGTCTGATATAACGTTTGACGTTGCACCGGGAGAGACCGTTGGAATCATAGGAGGCACGGGTTCAGGTAAGAGTTCTCTTGTCAACATGATACCCAGATTTTATGATGCGAGTCAGGGAAATGTGTATGTCGATGGAATTGATGTAAAAGATTACACCTTGGATGAACTCAGACATAAGGTAGGCGTAGTGCCACAGAAGGCTGTGTTGTTTGCGGGAACCATAGCTGACAACATAAGATGGGGCAAGCAGGATGCTACAGAGTCAGAGATAAATGAGGCTCTTGAGATCGCACAGGCAAAGGAGTTTGTAGATGGCAAGGAAAATGGCATCAATTTCAAGATAACCCAGGGCGGAAAGAATCTGTCAGGCGGACAGAAACAGAGACTTACAATCGCGAGAGCGGTTGTGAGAAAGCCAGAGATATTGATACTGGACGACAGTGCCTCGGCACTTGATTTTGCAACCGATGCAGCTCTTCGAAAAGCTATAAGGGAAAAGACAAAGGGAATGACTGTGTTCCTTGTGTCCCAGAGGGCTTCTACGATAATGAATTCGGACAAGATCATTGTCATGGATGATGGTCAGATTGCTGGAATAGGAACTCATAGACAGCTGCTTTCTAACTGCGAGGTATACAGGGAGATTTGTCAGTCACAGCTTTCGGAGGAGGAACTGGCTCATGAGTAAAGAAAAAGGAAACATATCAGTAAATAAAAAAACAATACTCAGAATATTGAAGTATATAAAGAGATACAGATTTCTGGTGGTTCTCTCACTCATATGTGCAGCCGTGTCAGTGGTTCTTACTCTGTATGCACCTATTATAATGGGACATGCAGTCGACAAGGTGGTTGGACCTGGAAATGTGGATTTTGCCGGGCTTAAGGTAATGCTGGCAAAGCTTGTGGTGGTTGTGCTGATAACGGCTGTTGCACAGTGGATAATGAATGTACTGAACAACAGGATCACATACAAGGTTGTAAATGATGTCAGGACAAAGGCGTATGAGAAACTTGGCAACCTGCCGCTTTCATATGTTGATTCACATACACACGGGGATATAGTCAGCAGGATAATAGCTGATGTAGATCAGTTCTCAGATGGACTTCTGATGGGATTTACACAGCTCTTTACGGGAGTCATGACGATAGTTGGAACACTATGTTTCATGGTTTCAATCAACTGGATCATTGCTCTGGTCGTTGTGTGTATCACACCTGTTTCGCTGTTCGTAGCCTCGTTTATAGCAAAGAGAACATACAGCATGTTTAAAAAGCAGGCTGAGATAAAGGGAGAACTCACATCACTTGTAAATGAAATGGTGGAGAACCAGAAGGTAGTGACTGCATTTTCCATGGAAGATGAGACTTGTGACAGATTTCAGGAGATCAATGGAAGACTAAATGTGGCAGGACTTCAGGCAACATTCTTCTCATCGATAACAAACCCTAGTACGAGATTTGTCAACAGTTTAGTGTATACAGGTGTTGGAATCATAGGTGCCATAACGGCGATAAAGGGCTTTATATCAGTCGGACAGCTCACAAGTTTTCTGAGTTATGCCAACCAGTACACAAAGCCGTTCAACGAGATATCAGGTGTCGTAACGGAGCTTCAGAATGCGCTGGCATCAGCCGCCAGAGTATTTGAGTTGATAGATGAGGATGCAGAGGTGGCAGACCCTTCCAATGCACATGAGCTCACAGATGTACATGGTGAAGTCAATCTTAAGAATGTTGACTTCTCATACAACAAAGATGTGGAACTTATAAAGAATCTCAACCTGAATGTAAAGGATGGACAGAGGATAGCGATAGTAGGACCTACTGGATGTGGTAAGAGCACGGTCATCAATCTGCTCATGAGATTCTATGATGTGGATGCAGGAAGTATTTCTGTAGACGGATACGATATAAGAGAGGTGACCAGAAAGAGTCTTCGCGGCAATTACGGAATGGTACTTCAGGAGACATGGCTAAAGAGTGGGACTATCAAGGATAACATAGCATATGGAAGACCGGATGCGACCGATGAGGAGATCATAGAGGCTGCAAAGCAGTCCCATGCCCACAGTTTCATAAAGAGACTTCCAGAAGGCTACAACACATTTATAACGGAGGACGGCGGCAATCTGTCACAGGGACAGAAACAGCTGCTCTGTATAACCAGAGTTATGCTTGATCTTCCGCCTATGCTCATATTGGATGAGGCTACATCATCCATAGATACAAGAACTGAGATAAGGATACAGAGAGCGTTTGCAAAGATGATGAAGGGCAGGACGAGCTTTGTGGTGGCTCACCGACTATCCACCATTAAAGAGTCCGATGTGATCCTGGTCATGAAGGATGGACATATCATAGAACAAGGAAATCACGAGACACTGCTTGCAAAAAATGGTTTCTATACGAATCTGTACAATTCACAGTTTGCAAGATAATATACAATTTAATACGAAATTATTTGAAAGCTTGCCACTGGCAGGCTTTCTGTATATAATAAATGCGGAACAATTACCTAAACTAGGGAGAACGTCAAAGGAGAGTAAGATGAAGGTTAGTGAATCAGGTTATACTAAAGAAGAACTCTTAGAGATAGTAGATACATATCTGGCTGAGCAGTCCAGAAGATGGGATTTTATAGAAGAAAAGGGAGACGGTATGTATGTGTATTCCGAGAACGGCGACAGATACCTTGACTTCTTTGCTGGAATCGCAGTGAGCAGCGCGGGAAATGCCAACAAGAAGGTTGCGAAGGCGATAGCTGATCAGGCGGCGAATGTAATACATGCTTCCAACTATGCTTATACGCTCCCTATGATACTTTTGGCAAAGAAGGTATGTGACACCATCGGCATGGAGAAGATCGTGTTTCAGAATTCTGGAACAGAGGCAAATGAGGCTATGATCAAGATGGCAAGAAAGTATGGAGTGGACAACTACGGACCGGAGAGATATCACATTGTGACAGCCAAGAACAGTTTCCACGGAAGAACATACGGTGCGCTGTCAGCAACAGGACAGCCCGACTCTGCATGCCATAAGGGATTTGCTCCGATGCTCCCAGGATTTACATATGCAGAGTACAACAATCTTGAGGATTTCAAGAGCAAGTGTGATGAGAATACAATTGGAATCATGGTTGAGCCTGTACAGGGAGAGGGCGGAGTATATCCAGCAGACCCTGAGTTTTTGAAAGGACTTCGTGAGTTCTGTGATGAGAAGGATATGCTGCTCATGTTTGACGAAGTTCAGACCGGATGGGGACGAACAGGTGACATCATGGCATACATGACGTACGGAGTAAAGCCGGATATGGTTTCGATGGCGAAAGCTATCGGAGGAGGTATGCCTATCGGAGCAATGTGTACCAGTGCCAAGATTGCAAAGGCATTTACTCCTGGAGCGCATGGATCAACTTATGCAGCCAATCCGGTCTGCTGTGCAGCAGCAATGGCCGAGATAGATGAGATACTGGATAATAAGCTCTATGAGAATGCGAAGGAGGTCGGAGCATACTTCATGGAGAAACTCAAAGCACTTCCATGTGTCAAGGAGATCCGAGGTCTGGGACTTTTAATTGGAGTTGAATTTGAAAAGCCAATAGCATTTGAGGTAAAGCACAGGGCAGTTGAGAACAAGCTCCTCATAACGGCTGTAAGAGACAGCATCATAAGAATGGCACCTCCACTTATAGCCACAAAGGAACATTGTGATGAGGCGATAAAGCTTTTGAGGAAGTCAGTTGAGGAGGCTCTGCAGGAGCAGTAGACAGAGAATACAGGAGATTGCAATGGGAAGAGAAAAAGAAGAGATGGATGGAGTTACCCTCCTTGGAAATAAAAACGTAAAATACAGCATGGATTATGCACCGGAGATGCTCCAGACATTTGTTAACAAGCACCCGGACAATGATTATTTCGTCAAGTTTAATTGTCCGGAGTTTACAAGTCTCTGTCCTATTACAGGACAGCCGGATTTTGCAACAGTATATATATCATATGTACCTGGAGAAAAGATGGTAGAGAGCAAGTCGCTCAAGCTATATCTTTTCAGTTTCAGAAATCACGGAGATTTCCATGAGGACTGTATGAATATAATCATGAAGGATCTCATAAAGCTTATGGATCCAAAGTATATCGAGGTATGGGGCAAGTTCACACCTAGAGGCGGAATATCCATAGACCCATACTGCAACTATGGAAGACCTGGAACAAAGTGGGAGGAGGTAGCCTGGAACCGTCTGGCAAACCACGACCTCTACCCAGAGAAAGTAGACAACAGATAGGAGAATCATTGTGGCGGATTACAGAGAGACTGTGGATTATATATTGAGCATTCCGCTTTTTGCACAGAAGATTGGCAAGGAAAACCTTTCCAGTCTTTTGTGCCGTTTAGGGAACCCTGAGAGATCGATACCGGCTGTGCACGTTGCGGGAACCAATGGGAAGGGATCGACATGCAGGGCACTCGCCCAAATGCTCACTGATAAAGGATATAAGGTAGGTCTGTTCATATCACCGCATCTGGTGACTATAAACGAGAGAATACAGATAGATGGTGTAAATATATCGGATGACGATTTTGTGTGGGCATTTGAGACTGTGAAGGCACAGTTTACGCAGCATCCATCATTCTTTGAGGTGATGTTTGCCATGGCGGCGGTGTATTTTCAAAAGCAGGGATGTGATTTTGCAGTTTATGAGACTGGAATGGGGGGAAGACTTGATGCCACAAATGTCCTCATGCCGGAGATTACGATAATAACCTCCGTTGGGATGGATCATATGGAGTATCTTGGGGATACGATAGAGAAGATTGCTGCGGAGAAGGCAGGGATCATAAAAGCGGGGATCCCAATTATATATTTCAGACGAGATGAGGCAGCTGCGAAGGTTATAGAAGATACTGCCAGAGAGCATGGATCGCCGATAATTACGGTCGAAAAACAAGATTATATAATAAATCATTTGGGGAACAAAACCATTGATTTTTCATTGTATAGTCGGTATTATAGTTATTGCAATTTGGTTATACAAAAGACATCGCTATATCAGGTGGAGAATGTAAGCCTTGCAATAGCTGCGTTTTATATACTAATGAAAGCCAGAAATATGTCGGATCATGACATAGAAGATGGCATAAGGTCATCACTTCTCAGGTTTTTCTGGGAGGGACGGATGGAGGAGATCGCACCGCATATATATGTGGATGGTGCTCATAATGTTGAGGCTATAGGCGCATATATAGATACCATGAGGGCATTTCACCAAGATGACCGAAAGATACTTGTATTTGCAGCTGTCAAGGACAAAGAGTATGGATCAATGATAAGCATGCTGTCCAAGCAGCTGAGATGGGACAGGATAATAGTCACCAGCGTGGATGGCAGCAGGAAAGCGGATGCTGCAAGGCTTGCCCAGATTTTTTCGGAGAACACGGATGTACCGGTTCTGGTAAGCGATGTGATAGATGAGGCTATGGATATGGCTGTGGCACTTATGACAGAGATGGAACACGCCGATGGTTTGGATGGCGTACAACCTGACATAGATATATACTGTGTGGGATCATTGTATCTGGTCGGCGGTGTCAAGAGATGGAGGAATGGACATGATCAATTTTGATGAAGAGATAAAGAGATTCAAGCCTGCACTTGAGCTTGATCAGGCGGAAGATGCCATATATAACAATGACCTTAAGGATATAATGGACATCATGCAGGAGATGATGAGAGTGGCTAAGGAAACAGAGAAATAAGAGGTAATACATAGAAGATTGCACATACGGTAGTGATAGAATATGGATCAAGTATTTAGTATTACCAGATCGGGAGATTATGTTATGGCAGATGTACTTAACTGTAAGCACTGCGGAGGCGCAATAGCCGTCACGGGATATTGCACCAGATGTGGGCTTAAGATAGATTATGTGAATAAAGCACTCAACTCGTCCAAGTACTATTACAATATAGGACTGGATAAGGCGAGGGTCAGGGACATGACAGGAGCTGAGGAGGCTCTGAAACTTGCCCTTAAATATGACAAGATGAATATAGATGCAAGAAATCTTCTTGGTCTTGTATATTATGAGACAGGAGAGATCGTTCAGGCACTCAGCCACTGGGTCGTTAGTGTAAATTATTTTGACGGCAAGAATGTGGCAAAGCGGTATATAAAAGAGATAAAGTCCAATCCCCACAGGCTTGAGGCAGTTAACAATGTGACAAGAAAGTATAATCAGGCACTTGTATATGCAAAGCAGGGAAGCAAGGATCTGGCGTTTATACAGCTGAGAAAAGTGCTCTCGGATAATTCCAGATTTATACAGGGATATCTTCTGCTTGCACTTCTCTTTATAGATGAGGGAAGGGATGACAAGGCGAGAAAGGCACTTAAGAGGGTTATAAAGATCGACAGGACAAATCCTGTGGCGGTCAGATACTTCAACGAGCTGGGACATACCGATGAGGAGATAATGAATTTTAGAGATTATCCACAGGAAGATTATGATGTGGATGCTCTGTTTGTGGACGACCAGAAAAAGCTTATAGCAGGAAACAGTGAGATTGATTTTGATGGAGATCCAGTTCCGGTTGGAAGATATAAGGACATAAATTTCTACAAATACTCCATTGCATATATCATAGCGGGAGTTGTGCTTGGTCTTGCTGCAATGTGGACGCTGATCATCCCGAACAGGGATAAGGCGGCAGACAATTCTCAGAGAGATCTGCAGATAACGTTCAGTCAGGAGATATCAGACAAGAATGTGACCATATCGGATCTGCAGCATCAGGTGGACTCAGTGACTACAAAACTACAGAATGCTGAGTCAGAGACAAAGTCCTTGCAGAGTCAGATTGCAAAGTATGGAGATTATGCATCACAGGTATTATCTGATGACAATAAGGCGAGGGTGCAGTCGGCTATATCAAAGTACGAAAATATGTCTTATGAGTCAGCGATAGAAGACCTGAACAGGGTACTTCAGGATACCCCGAACAGTGATGTGGCACTCTATTATAAGGGAATGTGTTACCTCAAGCTTTCAGATGATAACAATGCGACGTTGGTATTTAACCAGCTTGTGAAGAATTGCCCAAATTCTGTATATTATTCATATGCGTGCGAGCATGCGGATGATGACGCGATACAGGCTGGCAAGGAAAAGGCGGCAAAACAGACGACTACGGCTGCAGACGGCACGGCAGCGGCAAATTCCACGGATCAGAGCAGCGGTGATACCACAGGAAATGATACAGCTGACAGTGGCGATGGAGTGGAAGACAGCACATATGGTACAGACACATCAGATGGTACAGACACATCAGACGGCACAGACACATCAGATGGCACAGACACATCAGACGGCACAGACACGTCAGACGGCACAGACACGTCAGACGGCACAGACATAGCAGATGGAGCTGACACGTCAGTTCAGTGACACGATAATATTTTATGATTATAGAGATACAAAAGAAGTTGAGATAGGATATGGACTTCTTTTGTATCTTTTTTTTGTGCGGGCAACAACCCAAAGTTTATTTAGTTGTTATAGGAGGAGTATGGATGAATATTTATGAAAAAATTGGGGATACTGTCATAGTGTATATGCCCTCAGAGGTTGATGATTACGTTGCCGGAAAGATCACAGAGGCGACAGATGAGGTGTTTGATAAACAGGAGATAAAGCACGTTGTGTTTGATTTTAGTACGACAACATTCATGGACAGTTCAGGCATCGGGATAATAACGAGAAGATTTAGACAGGTATATGCCAGGGGAGGCAGTGTGGGGGTGATAAACGTAAATGACAGGATAGACAGGATACTGCTCATGTCAGGGATATACAGGATAGCAGAAAAATTAAAACAAAGAGAGTAAACAAGGAGAATAAAAGTATGGACAAGAACAGATTAGTCATGGAATTTGGCAGTGATGCGAGAAACGAGTCGGTTGCAAGGGTGGTGGTTGCAGCGATGATGACAAGGATAAACCCC
Source organism: uncultured Coprococcus sp. (assembly GCA_900548315.1). Taxonomy (GTDB): domain Bacteria; phylum Bacillota; class Clostridia; order Lachnospirales; family Lachnospiraceae; genus Coprococcus. Next base: position 21,722 of record URJU01000005.1, read on the forward strand.
ACTTTGTGTGAGGTGGAGGATGTAAAAACGGCTGTATCTGAAGCAGTGACAAATTCCATAGTTCATGGATACAGTTCAGGGGAAGGGGTTATAACCATTGATACATACACAGAGGGCAGAACTATATACATAACGATAAAAGATGAGGGATGTGGTATTGAAAATGTTGACCGGGCTATGACGCCAATGTACACATCTGTGACAGACGGGAGTCGTTCGGGAATGGGGTTTTCATTTATGGAGGCCTTTATGGATGAACTGGAGGTCACATCAACCGTAGGAGAGGGAACTGTAGTAAAAATGAAAAAGGTGATTGGAAATAGTCAGGAGATGTATTGATGACAGATAATCTTCAGCTGCTCAGACTGGCAAAAGAGGGGGACATGACGGCAAGAAACAGGCTGATAACTGAGAATATGGGACTTGTTGTAAGTGTTGCAAAGCGATACATAGGGAGAGGACAGGATCTGGAGGATCTTGTCCAGATAGGACTTATAGGGCTTATAAAGGCTGTGGACAGATTTGATATATCATATGATGTTATGTTCTCCACTTATTCAGTCCCACTCATACAGGGGGAGATAAGGAGATTTCTTAGGGATGACGGTATTGTAAAAGTCAGCAGGAATCTCAAGACTATACACTATAAAGCAGAGAAATTCAGACAGGAATTTCAGCGTACAAATGGCAGGGAGCCAACAGTGGAGGAGATATGTGAGCAGACAGGGAGTACTCTGGAGGATCTGGTCATGGCTATGGAATCTGCGGCAGAGATATCGGATATCGATGATATGGGGGAGCTGCAAAATAGCCGCAGGGAGGAGGATATAGTGGTGGAGAAACTGTACGTAAAACAATTGTTAGACACTCTGTCAGATAAGGAAAAAAAGTTGATAACACTCAGATATTTTAGGGAGAAGACACAGGGAGAAACGGGGAGGATACTTGGAATGAGCCAGGTGCAGGTGAGCAGGCTGGAAAAAAAGATACTCAGAAATCTGCAAAATGTATAACTAAAAATAAAATAGGAATAAATTGGAATAATATCAGCCGTACACATGGACAGACTATTCTTAGAGGAAAAAGAACAGGAGTTGAAGTGTATGGCTGATCGTGTGTATATAAAACTTTCAGAGAGCTGTCTGGCTGATAAGAAAAAGGTCAGGATAAAGGATGTTGCAGTGGTGGTGAGCGATAATCCCGATGCAAAAAACGGAATAGAGAAGATTGAACTCATGAGTTTTTCTGGTACAAAGGAACAGAAGGTTGTGTCTGTCATGTACATTATAGAACTCATACAGCAGAGCTTTCCAGAATGCCAGATTGAGTCACTGGGGGCAACGGATGTAGTGGTGTATTACAGAACCTATGACACCAGTGACAACATAAAACAGATATTGAAGTTTGTCTTAATATGTATGATAGCTTTTTTCGGAGCAGGTTTTTCTATTATGTCATATAACTCGGATGTAAATATGGTCGGACAGCTTGATGTGATGGAAAATATATTTGTGGGCAAGGCCAGGGAGGCATATCCTGTGGCTGGAATAGCATACTCGCTGGGACTATTCATAGGAATCATCATATTCTTCAATCACGGTGTAAAAAAGAAATTTACGGATGACCCTACGCCCCTTCAGGTGCAGATGCGACAGTATGAGCAGGAGGTCAATCAAACAGTCATAACAGATGCAGAGAGAAAGAAGGCGTGCAGAGATGCTGATTAGATATGTATTGATGGCGCTGGCATGTTTTGCAAGCGGCATAGCCATATCAGGTGGTTATTTTGCGTTTATATCTCTCATAGGAATATTTCCGAAACTGTTGGAGAAGATTAAGGGAGCGCGGCACTACATGCTGATAGAGAGTCTTCTGGCATTTGGAGCGGCCCTTGCAAATGCAGTTTATCTGTTTGACATACCTGTGAGGGTAACTTGGCTTGGTTATTCGGTTGTGTGTCTGTTTGGAGGCATATTTGTGGGATGTCTTGCCGGGGCACTCACTGAGGTTTTAAATGTCATCCCCATAGCGGCGAGACGTTTCAGTGTGAGGAGAAATATGCCGTATGTCATATACGCATTGGCAGCAGGAAAGCTGATAGGCTCACTCATCAGCGTGGCAGCAGGCATGTGATGTAAGTGGTGAGAATATAAATCAGGGTAAGTAAAGTGAAGTTAATGGGAAGGAGTTTTAACTATGAAATTTGAACCAAAAGAGAGCGACTACAATGAATATGTGGAGAATGTGACGCCGACATCCAGTGTGCCGAGAAATTGTCTGTGGGCATTTCTTGTGGGGGGTGTTATATGTACAGTTGGACAGATAATATTTAATATTTTAAGGAATTTTGATGTGAAGGAAGATGAGGCTTATGCTTACGTCTCACTCATATTGGTGCTTGCCAGTGTTATACTGACCAGCCTTAATCTATACAAGAAGATAGCGAAGTTTGGTGGTGCTGGAGCACTTGTCCCTATCACGGGATTTGCAAATGGTGTGTGCGCACCTATTGTGGAGTTTCAGACGGAAGGCGAGGTGTTTGGAAAGGGTGTGAAGGCATTCACGATAGCAGGACCTGTCATATTGTATGGAATATTTACCAGCTGGCTGCTTGGAATAATATACTGGATAGTTTCAATATGGTAGATTTGTACGGTAAAAAAATTAAAAAAAATGCTTTTTACTAAAGAGCAGTTGACTTTGAAAAAAAAAACAACATAATGAGTTATAGGCAAAAGAAGAAATGTTGTGAGGAAAAATGTTGTATGAAGAAGATATTTACCATGAATCTGCCGGATGACAAGTCGGCAGTAGTAAGGACTATATGTGATGTTCTAGGAGCAGAGTATGCAGTGTTGGACAGCGGATGTGCATCTCTCAGGGTGGCTGACATAATGGAAGATATGTCAGGTGATGGTGAGAAAAATGTGGTCTGCCCGGAAAAGAAAAATTCTGTGGGAGATACCGTCACGAAATTCAACATGGAGATGGCTATATTTGCAGGGATTACCAACAGAGAGCTGGACATATTCCTGGACAGATACAGAAAGTCAGGTGCAGCACCGATAGCACTCAAATCAGTTGTAACGGAGACCAACAGGGAATGGACTGTTGAGAAGTTATATTCCGAATTGGCTAGGGAGTATCTTTTTTATAAGATGCATGGCAAATAATATGCAGCACACAATAATGAGGAAGAGATCATGGAAGACAGAAGAGGAAGACGTACGGTCAGACAGCCTGTGAGGTCATCTGGCTCTAGAACGCCGGGAAGATCAATTAATGACAGAGACCAGGGATGCCGAAACACACCGAATGGCCGAAAAAGTGAAAGACAGAGCCAGATGCAGAAGAGACGCAGAAACTACAAGATAGTAAGCTGGGTCCTGACCGGTATATTTGTCATAGTATTATATGCGCTTATATGCCTTATAATTGGCAACAGACGGCTTTATGACAATACCAATATAAACGGTATAGATGTTGGAAAACTGACGTCGGAGGAGGCTGCAAAGCTTGTGAGTGCAGGCTATTCAGGAAAATACAGCAGTGCCAGTGTGCAGGTGGAGTTAAATGGTGACAGATATACTCTGGATATTTCAAGGGCTTTAAATACGGATGCATATAAGTCAGTCAAGTTAATCCAGGACAGTTCACACAGGTTCTGGAGAAGAGGTTATGGCTTTCTGGAGTCTAAGATATGTGGATGTGAATACGTTATATATCCGACTGTAGCTGATGTCAATGCACTTGAAAATGTAGTAAAGTCCAGTGGTATGATGGATGTGGATCTTAGCCGCAAGGATGGCTATAAGATAGAAGGTGACAAGCTTTTACTCACGAAGGGCGAGGGCAGCTATGAAGTGGATATGGATAAATTGACCGCTGCAATATGCAGGCAGGCGAACAAAGGCAATTATACTGCCGTGATCAAATGCCCTGAGAGACAGGTGGATGTGGACATGGATGCTTTGTACAAGAAGATACACTGTGAGCCGCAGGATCCTACTTTAGATCCGGATAATGGTTACACAGTGGTGGAGTCTAAAGATGGTGTGGATTTTGATCTTGAGGCAGCAAAAAGATTACTTAGTCAGGCTAAAAAGGGTGATGAGGTAGTGATACCGCTCACACTCACAAGTGCGGATATGACTACAGATGAGTATAAAAAGTTGCTGTTCAGAGATCAGATGAGCACTTATACTACAGAAGTTGAGGGATCCGACAACAGAAAGACAAATGTCAAGATGGCGGCTCAGTACTGTGATGGGACTATACTCATGCCAGGGGAATCATTCTCATATAATCTCGGAGTTGGTGAGCTGACAGAAGAACGAGGATTTCTTCCGGGACCATCCTACGCAAATGGCGAGTCAGTTCTAGATATGGGTGGTGGAATATGTCAGGTGTCATCCACACTTTATATGGCATGCCTTTATGCCAACCTGCAGATAGATGAGAGACACTGCCATCCTTATCCAGCGTCATATGTCCCGGCGGGACTTGATGCTACAGTGGCGTGGGGAGGCTGCGATTTTGTGTTTACCAACGATACGGACTATCCAATAAAGATAAACACCACATATGATGGATATTCAACCTCATGTACCATATGGGGAACTATAATAAAACAGTTCAGCGTGGAGCTTTATACAGAGACGATAGAGACGGAGCCGTATGAGACAAAATATGAGCTTGACAAGACGCTGGCGAAGGATGAGCAGGTGCTCGATACAACTGGTATAGATGGGCTTACGATCCAGTCATACAGAAGGGTGTATGACGGTGATGGCAATGTCATATCGGATGATCCGGAGGCGATAAGTGTGTACTCAGTGAGAGATGAGGTTTACAAGGTTGGCAAATTGCCAAGCAAGAATAAAAATGACAAGAAGTCAGAAGATAAGACCACCGAGGATCCAGGTGACAAGACAGAGAGAGATTCCGAGGATGATACCAATGACGATTCAGCGAATCAGACAGAGGAATAATACAGAAACAGACTAAAAGAAAAAGCTCTGTGGAATATGTCATATTGAATGATATATTCCGCAGAGCTTTTTTATGCGATCATTCCACATCATCGGCGTCGTCTTCACGTATTCTGAGAAATCCTTCCAAGAATCCCGGCTCACGGGTCTTTATCTCCTGATTGGTGTAGAGATTGACATAGTGAGGCCTGAGCTTTGAGTAGATGATCTTCTGTTCATTGTACAGACTGTAATAGCCAGATAACATGTAGCTTACGGCACAGCCTATAGTGAAGAACAATATGCCCTGTGCTCCGAATAGCTCTATGCTGAGAAAGAGCGATGTGAGAGGACAGTTGACGACTCCGCAGAAGAAACAGACCATACCCAGGGCTGCTGCAAATCCTGGATCCAATCCCATCAGACCACCGGTCACACAGCCAAATGTAGCACCGACAAAGAATGATGGTACTATCTCACCACCTCTGAACCCACAGCCTATCGTAATTGCTGTGAAAAGAGCCTTCAGCAGGAACGCCGTTGGATGAGCCTCTCCGTTCAAAGCCCTTGCAATGATGTTCATACCAGTTCCATTGTAGTCGGTGGAGTTCAGGACGATGTTCAGGAGAACAAGCATTACACCTCCTGCAAATACTCGGACATACTGATTTTTAAAGTACTTTCTGAACAGCTTGTGTACCATGGCCATGAATATACAGAAGAGACTGCTCAAAATTGCACACAAGATTGCCAGACCGATGACCTTAATAACTGTGGTCACATCTATTGATGCAGGGATACCGACTATTTCATAGTGATCATGTGTTACATGTAGTTTCTGTGTTATTGCATATGAGATCACAGATGAGAACAGACAAGGGACAAATGCACAGTAGTAGAGAATTCCGATACTTATGACCTCCATGCTGAACAGTGCTGCGGTTATAGGGGTTCCAAACAGTGCGGAGAACACGGCACTCATACCGCAAAGTGTCAGTATATGTTTGTCGCTCTCGTCCAGTTTGAAAATCTTTCCTATGGATACGCCTATGCTGCCGCCAATCTGAAGTGCTGCACCTTCTCGTCCTGATGAGCCTCCAAAGAGATGGGTTATAACCGTTGACACAAATATGAGCGGAGCCATACGAGATGGAACCTCATCCTCTACACTTCGTATTGAACCTATGACAAGGTTTGTCCCCTTGGAGTGTCGTATGCCGCAGACGCGGTAAATAAATACGATCACAATACCGGCAATAGGCAGGAAATAGATGATAGGATGATGATCCTCTCTAAAGCCAGTCACATATTCAACACAGATATGGAATGCGGTACCAACAAGTCCGCATATAGTACCCATGATGAGCGAAAACAGTATCCATTTTATAAATGTTTTTGTATATCTTATACATCTGTTAAAACAGTTTATCCAATATGCTTTTGTAAATTCCACGATAACTCTCCATTCTTATATCTGCTTGACACATAATTAGTCAGAATGTCCAACTTATGTAATGTTAATGCATACTGCGCTTTTTGTCCAGTACAGGTTGTCATTTGCAGGTTTACATATCTGTGTCATGACAGAAAATACCATGATATAAAACTCTTAAAATGGGAAATATAGTAACATCGGAAGATATGCATAGCTAAAATAAACAAGAAAACTGTTTTAGCTTTAAAACATATGGTAAGGGAGTTGCAGATTATGAATGAGAAGGTAGGAAAGCAAAGTTTGAGGTTTGAAAATGCGCCATATATCATAGGGGCGGCATCCGTGGCTGGACCAAAGGAGATAGATGGGCCTATGGCGAGGTACTTTGACAGAGTCAGCGAGGATCCCACATTTGGCAAGGATTCCTGGGAAGAAGGGGAGAGCGAGATGGTCAGGCAGAGCGTCATGCTCGCTATCCAGAAAGCAGGGATAGAGAAGGGGGATATAAGGTATGTGTTTGCCGGAGATCTTCTGGGGCAGCTGATTGCATCGACGTTTGGAATCAAGGACATGGAGATTCCGGTATTTGGACTTTACGGTGCGTGTTCCACAAGTGGGGAGGCTTTGTCACTCGCCGCGATGACAGTGGCTGCAGGATACGCAGACAATGTAGTTGCGGAGGCGTCAAGTCATTATGGAAGTGCGGAGAAACAATTCCGTTTCCCCTTGGAATATGGAAATCAACGTCCCCTGTCAGCTACCTGGACGGTCACGGGAAGTGGGGCATTTGTGGTGTCAGACAGAGAATCGGATATTTGCATAAAGGGTATCACTACGGGGCGTATAGTGGATTATGGAGTAAAGGATTCTCTAAATATGGGAGCGTGCATGGCTCCTGCAGCTGCGGATGTTATATATCAAAATCTGCAGGATTTTGGTGTGAAACCAACATATTATGACAGGATAATAACGGGAGATCTCGGAAAAGTGGGTAAGACCATACTGATGGAACTGCTGAGTATGAATCAGGTGGATATATCAGCAAATCATATGGATTGTGGTATAGAGATATTCGATAATGAGGAACAGGATACACATTCGGGTGGTTCAGGCTGTGGATGTTCTGCCACTGTTCTGGCAGGTTATATATTGAAGAAGGTGAGTGCGGGGGAGTGGAAGAGAGTTCTGTTTGTTCCGACAGGTGCATTGCTCTCGACAGTCAGCTATAACGAAGGACAGACAATACCAGGTATTGCTCATGCAGTCATAATAGAACATCATGAGATGGAGAAAGGAAGATAATATGGATTATATAAAAGCTTTTGTTGTGGGCGGCATTATATGTATGCTTGCCCAGATATTGATGGATAAGACAAAACTCATGCCAGGAAGGATAATGGTCATACTGGTTTGCTCCGGAGTGGTGCTCGGAGCTCTTGGATTATATGAGCCGCTGCTTAAATTTGCAGAGTGCGGAGCGTCAGTTCCGCTCACAGGATTTGGATACAATCTGTGGAAAGGTATTACAGAGGCTGTTGACAAGGATGGATTTATCGGACTTTTCAGAGGCGGATTCCAGATGGCAGCAGTGGGCAGCTCTGCAGCGTTGATATTTGGATATCTGGCATCATTGATATTTAAGCCGAAGATGACAAAATAATCGAAGATGACAAAATAATATAGTAAAAAAATCCCTGCCACACATTTGCGTGTGACAGGGATTTGATATGTCTGTTTGAACGGTTATTCACCCGTGGACTGATCTTCCGTGGTTACGATCTCTTCGGATGATGTAGGTTCCTCTGAAGTAGGTTCCTCTGTTGTAGGTTCTTCCGTTGTAGGTTCCTCTGTATCTGTAGGATCTTCGGAAGATGGATCCTCTGAAGTAGGTTCCTCTGTTGTAGGTTCCTCAGATGTATCAGTGGATTGGGTTGTCTTTGCCTGAGTCGTCTTTTTGTCCTTCTTCTTGTCAAGATGTATGTTACAGTGTTCCTTCAGAAGTGACAGATCCCAGGTGTATCCATCAAGTACATATTCTCCATCATCATTGAGCTTATATATATAAGTTGTTGTCTCAGGACATGCCTTATTGGCAAGCATGTGTGATTCATTACATACGACCACCTTCTTGACTCCAGGACAATACTTAGTCGGCAGCTTTGAGGCATCGAAGTAGTCTGTGACAGTAGGACATCCGTTTGATGGGAGAAGTCCCGTATCAGCACATACTGTAGCCTGAATGATTCCATCAGGCATCTCGAATGTCGCTGATGTATCAAGCCCCTTCTTTTCTATGATCTGATCCATGATATCTCTCCACATATAACACTTGATAGAACCGGGACTATATGTGATATTCTCATCATTTCCAAGCCATATTGAGGCTGTGAAATAAGGGTTATATCCGCAGAACCAGTTATCAAAGTCACCGGATGTTGTACCGGTCTTACCTGCTGTGAACATACCGGTTGATGAGTTGGCTCCGGAACCGGTACCACTTGTGACAACATCGTGCATTGCGCTTGTGAGCAGCCATGCAGTCTGTTCGGATATGACACGGGTCTTTTCCGGCTCTCTGTTGTCTATAAGAATGTTGCCGTTGTGGTCATATACCTCAGTGTAGAATACTGGTTTTATATAATTACCGCCGTTAGCTATGGTAGCGTATGCGGCTGTGATCTCCAGATTGGTGATACCGTTTGTCAGACCACCAAGAGCGAGAGACTGATTAATATCTGAAAGTATAAGTCCGTCGCTGTCAGTCTTTCTGTCTACAAGCGTTGTAAAGCCAAGTTTCAACAGATAGTCATACGCAAGCTGTGGTGTTACATCAGTGATACACTTTACAGCTATGATGTTCATTGATTCCATGATGGCATATCTGATGGTCTTAGGTCCCCAGTAACCGCCGTACCAGTTAAATACCTGATTTCCATTCTCATAGTAATATGGTGCATCGTCATATACTGTTGCCAATGACATGTTACATGCTTCAAGAGCTGGAAGATAAGTTGCAACTATCTTGAAACATGAACCAGGCTGTCTGGTGGCTTCTGTTGCTCGGTTGAAAGATCTGTTCTCCGTCTTCTCACCACGACCGCCCACAAGAGCTTTTACCTGTCCTGTCTTCTGATCCATGAGTGTGAATGATACCTGAGGCTGGATGACCAGTTTGAATGATTCCAAGAATACTTCGTCACCGGATTCTTCCACCATAGCCGCTTTGAATGTATCGGCATCAGCTCTGGCCTCCTCTTCACTGTAGTATCTTGCACTGTACTCATAGCCCTGCTGATCTGTGAACCAGCTTTCCATTTCTTCAACGCTGTAATTGGTCTGAACCTTTGTCTCTTTGTCAACAAGCGTGAGAGCGTAATTGAGCTGATATACAGGTTCTGGCCAGTATGATTCATCATTTACAACGGAATCAGCAATAGTCTGGATCTCAGGATCTTGGCAGATGATAACCTTAAGTCCGCCAGACCAGATCATAGTCTCAGCATCGTCTTCGGAATATCCCTTTGCCTCAAGATCGGACTGGAGCTGTTTTATGACTTCGTCTGTGTAGTATGAGTTGACTTCAGTTTTTTGTTCCTTGGTCTCTTTCTGGGATACCTTTTTGATCCTGTCATAGACCTTGTCGCTCAGAGCTTCGTCGTATTCAGCCTTTGTTATATATTCCAGATCAAGCATATACTTCAGAACCATCTTTTTTCTTGTTGCATTATCCTCAGGATTGAGAAGAGGATCGTACTTGGAAGGGTTCTGAGGAATCGATGCAAGTACTGCACATTCGGAAATAGTCAGCTGCGAGAGTTCCTTGCCAAAATAAGTCTTGGCTGCAGTCTCTATTCCGTAACATCCCTGTCCGAGATATATGGTATTGAGATAATACTCAACTATATGTTCCTTGCTTATCTGCTTTTCCATCTCAACTGCTAAGTACTGCTCCTGAACTTTACGTTCGAGTGACTGCAGGAAAGTTGTCTCGTTAAGACCCACGTTAAAAACGTTGTTCTTGATGAGCTGCTGTGTGAGAGTTGAAGCACCTTCGTCAAAGTTGCCTTTGCTGAGACCCTGCACGAAAGCTCTTGCGATACCCTGTACATCGATACCGTTGTGTTCCCAGAAACGTCTGTCCTCTATTGCGACAAATGCATTTACAAGGTTTGTTGGTATTGAGTCGTAATATACATACTCTCTGTTTGAATCAAAGTTTGCGAGGGTGGCAACCTCTTTACCATTCTGGTATACAAGAGTAGTCTTGTATTCAGTAGGTATAAGCGCCTCGGCATTGACATTAGGTGTGTCATCCAGAATACCCTTCAGTGCACCAAATCCGGCACCTACACCGACTATGACAAATGCGAGGATAAGAACCAGGAGTGTTTTGAAGAGCGAGATGTTGAACTTCCTCCTGTTTCTTGGGAGCTTTGAGACAAGCTCTTTTTGAGCTTTGATGGCTCCCTTTTTAGTAAAATCCATAAAAAGACCTCCTTAATGCGGGAAAACTGACTTCCCAAATATTTGATTGTAAGTTATCTTCAAAAATTACCGGCATAAAAGCCATATATACATACTTCACATCAGTATATCAAATATAAGTATAATAAT
>URJU01000006.1 GCA_900548315.1 uncultured Coprococcus sp.
TGTATAAGAGACAGATCGCATACTTATCATGCAACTATTATGGACATAAGATAGAATGGTGTTGTACCCACACTCTCATCATCAAGAACCGTTATCTCAAGTGTGTGTTTCTTCTTCTCACTATGATGAAGCACAGGCTCTATATACAGACAGTCACCCCAGTCCTCATCAAAATTGCCATCCAATAAAACCGGATGCTCGACGTCCCCATCAATCACAGCCTGAGCCCTGACAGCAGGTCTTGATATTGTCTTTCTGTACTGTATTCCTATGCAGCTACCCTCAAGTTCAAATGATATTTTGTCACCTGCATTTGTTCCGATCCATCCATTTTTGAAATGATCAAGATGTCCCATCTTCTCATTTGTATCCGCTCTGAAACCTGAAAGTTTTGGGCTAACCTCGCGTATCGTGAGCCTTCTTGCGCCCTCATATGCATTTGCGGTGACAGGGGTAGGAAGTACACATGAGCAGACCGATTCATCCTGTATATTTCTCTCTATGTCCGCGCCAGTAGCTACGGTATCCGTCTTTGAGTCATCAGACAAATTCTCAGACTGTATGAGATCACTCACAATACTCTCAAGAAACTTTGTTATCTCATCCGCTACCAGGCCATGTCCCTTGTCATTTGGATGAAGTCCATCCGGGGTTATGTCGATCCTGTTATATTCTCCCGCCTTCATCCGCCTGTATATGGTGTCATGTACACTCACATGCGGCACTCCATAATGATCTGCAAGTTTGTTGTGAATATCCTGGGTGCTCACACCCGTGTCGTAGAAAACGTTATTGAGTACCACCACCGCCGGTCTTGATGACCAGCAAAGCAATTTTCTCAGCACACCCTCAAAGGTCTCTTCACAATATATGTTATCCACATCATTTACGCTAAAATCCACCACAACCAGATCCGGCTGATACATGAGCACATCAGTGACCGCTCTTGACACCCCATAATAGGAATCCGTACCGCCGATTCCGCCATTCACATAATTGAACTTTGCCTGTGGAAATGTATCACACCACCACTTATACACTCTGTATGCATATGTATTTTCATGCACTGTAGCCAAACTTCCCTGTGTTATCGAACCGCCCAGAAAAGCTATTGTCAGCTCCTGTCCACTCTGAGCACGCTGTATAACTGATTTTATTCTTTCAAGATCATAATTTTCCATGTTTTACCCTCCTCGTTTGAACATCAGCTCCTTAACTGTCGCCTTCGGTGAGAGCTGATGCTACATGTCAAGTTTTCACAGAAATCTTGACGCATCATTTGCACTCTGTACACTTATCCCTGTTCTATATTACCCATAAGTTAGGATATAATTTAATTCCACCCCTCAATTTCGAGACCTTCTATATATTCTGCCAGCTCCGTTGCCATCTCACACGCCTCCGGTATCCTCAAATGTCCTGGCGTGCCGAATCCGTTTCTTCCATATACATAATGAGTTATCATTTTATCATTCATACTGTCAACCACTTCATCTATAGCCTTGTCCCATGAACAGTCGTGGCAGAGAAGTGTGGTACAGCAGATTATGTGTGCATCCGGATATGTCTTCCTGAGTTTTCCCAGAAATTTCATGTAATGGTCACGCCACGTTTCCGCCTGCCTGCCGTTATAGTCATTTTTCATAAAATCATACGGATGGTTATCATTCTGTCCTATAGCAACTATAACAACCTGAGGTGTGTACTGGGAGAAATCCCACTGTGTCACCGAACCAAATGTAGGATTGTAGTGAACCTTATCCCACACACTTTCCATGCCAATCTGATTCGGATCTTGGAACCATCCTATCCTGTCCATGAGAGCTATCCCTCCCTGGGCTATGTCATGAATCTGTGCTTTCAGCTTTCTTGCAGTAATCCACGCATACGAATACCAGCTATTAGAATAACCGCCATTGTGTACCGGGTCTTCCTTTCCAACATAGTCGACAGCCTCCGACACCTCGCCCGCTGACACCGAATCTCCATACACCTCTATTCGCCTGCCTGACAGCGGTTTCAAAGGAAGAAGTCTCTCCCCATCTCCAATCTCATACTCAAGTATTGTTACCTCATGGCATGCATCCTGTCTCTTGAAGAACAGCACACAATGTTCATTTTTATCGTTATCCGGAACAACTATATCAAGTTCCGTAATTCCCTCTTTATTTAAAAGATAACTTCTCTGCGACTGATCGATTATACATCCAAGATAATTGTCCCAATAGTTATTCCTGTTGGACACCTTTATCTTAAGAGTATTGCCCGTAAATTTCATCGCCGCAGATGTACACGGATATACCCACACCGGCTTTTCCTCATCCGTCCAGTCAATACGTCCTGTGTACCTGATCATAACATCATTTGGCTTGATTTTCATGTCTTCTTCCTCTGTCATTATAAATTTTCTTATTATTTTTTCCGCAAATGTATAGTCCCTATAATGTCTCCATTGTTCAGTCTTTTCACTTTGTTCCATTTACATTTCTATTTTATATTAGTTATTTTTCGCTTTGCAGTCAAACTTAATTTAGCTAATTATTAATTGTTTTTAATTGCAGATAAAGTTTTAAAAACTATGAGAAGAACACTCCTCATAAATAAAAAGATCCAACGGGTACACCCCATAACGTGATATATCCGTTGGATCTTTATTTACACAAGTACACTATTGTGTAATTGATCTGATTCTATCTATGCTACCTTTTTATCCTGAGTCATATCCTGCGCATCCACTGAATCCTCTGATTCTCTGTGCATCTTCTCGCCCCAGTTCTCATCAACAAAACATTTGATTGCTGCTGCAAGTGCTATGATTCCGAACGCATAAGCTAAAATATCCATTGCCATAATTATCTCTCCTTCACTGGTGAACGCATTTCGCGTTGATTCTCAACAACATAGTCTCAAAATGCCAATGAAGACTCAGATGACATACGCAAACGCCTTTATCCGCATTTGCCCAATCCTATTTTACAATTCTCTATGACTTTCTATGACGAATTTTTCTCATCTGAGATAACCTTCACCGGCATATCCCAGACGTTTTTTTCCATCTTTTTTGTGTATATATTTGAGGAGCAGCCTCCTGTGGCTGTACACCAACTCCACATATCTGCCGGTAAGTGTACATGCACAAACTATCAAACTGAGCAGCAAGGCGGAAAGAACCACAGCAAACATCCATGTATCTTCCAGAGATTCTCCCATGTTTCCAGTCTTGATATTTCTCGTTTGAACTGTCAGACCGGCTGTGTTATCTACCATCAGCATATCATTATTTCCTGCTTCTATCCCCCTGCTCTCACCGAGAGATGCGACAGAATGTGAGGAATAATTTTTTACATTCGGATTGTAGAGTCCGTATATTCCCAGATAGGAGACACACATTGCAAGCACAATTAGCCATGCAAATATATCGTATTTTTCTCTGCGTACCAACATATGCGTCACCTCCTGAATATAATAAGTGTTCCTGCGATCACACCCACGACTGTCACTATCTGACAAATACTTATGTCGTCTGTGTTCTGTAAAGTATTATATTATATCAAGACGTTTTTTTCTTCCGATGTCACTCTTCTTTAGCTGTATCTTTGCCATATACTTAAATACAAATTTTTTATTCGTCAGATACGATTATATACCCTAACTTTTTAATCCTTCATTCCCCTCATTCTCATCCGGCTGAACAACCTCTATCCTGAATACATTTATCGTATCCACGTCAGGGCAGCAAAACACCGCTGTACCCGGCTCATTTCCCGGAATACTTCCGCCATATCTGAGGATATCAACATATGGGAATGCCACATGCATAGCCATAGGGCAGAGCTCTCCTCTCTCCGTATCAAAGTCATAGGAATCACCAATCTTGTGACCTCTATGACAGCCATGTGGTCCCTTTTGATCTATGAGTGTGATCCTTATCTTTGGTCTGGTCATTTTGTTATCACCTCTATGTACTGCTCAAGTGGGATTCCCTTATACTTATCGGCATTGTCCTTGTTCAGATCTATGAGCTTTTCGACAACTTTCATGGCCGACTGAACGCTGTCCTCTATGCTGTTGCCGCCCCTGTACTTTCCAATGAGTACGGCAGAGAATATATCTCCGGTCCCCGGAAACCTCACAGGAATCTCCGTGTATGGGAACACATTCATCTTGTCCGTGTCACCGTCCAGCATAAGGGTGCTTGTCTGTCCGTCTATATTTACACTAGTTATAACCACTGTCTTTGCACCATATCCGTGAAGTGTGTGCGCAAGCTCCTCTGCCTCTGTCATAGTCAATATCTTCTTGTCTGTGTATTTGCCCGCAAGAAATGCCGCCTCAGTACAGTTTGGAACTATCAGATCCGCAACCTTACACATCTGCCTCATATATCCCACAGTATTTTCTGTGACACCATTGTACAGTACTCCATCGTCACCCATGATCGGATCGACAAATATAAACGCTCCCTGAGATTTCTTCTTCTCACAGTACTCAGCCACCAGCTTCGTCTGGTCCTCGGATACAAGAAAACCTGTTGCTATAGTGTCAAATTCAAATCCAAGTTCATCCCACACTCTCATGCTGTTCTTCATGTAGCCGGTGGTCTCAAGAATATCGAATTTACCGTAGTCCAGTGTGTTTGACACGAGGGCTGTCGGCAGGTTATACACCTGAAATTTCATGTTGGACATGATCGGTATCATGGCTGACAGTGCCACTTTTCCGTAGCCTGCCATATCATTTATAAGAAGTATATTGTTCATAGTCTCTTCCTCTTTTCATCTTACACTAACATCAGCACAATTAGCCGTGCCTTGACTCACATGAATTTATCTGCAGATGTCATATCACATATGTCTTCATCTCTTATAACATATATTTGTTGCCGGATAAAGCCTGCTTTATAAACTCATATTCCTCATCCGTGACGGAGTACAGATTCCTCACTATATCGTCTATCTCATCGTACACCCTATACTGCTCAATTTGGTCTGTCCCATGCATACTTGTTCCCGCCAGGATCAGCTCATCGACTTTTGAGATTATATCCCGTTGTGTATTTTCATCTGCTGCCGGAATAGGCAGTGACTCTATATGTGATCTGAGCACCTTCACTGCATTGTAGCGTTTCTCATATATATACTGCGCCACACGGGAGTTCAGCACCGCCATAATGTACTTCATGTCAAGCCCCGACACACGCGGTATCACCACATTACAGCTGTTTAATGTGAGATATCTTCTGTCATCGTAGGCAAATACAAGCTGGCGGTTGATAAATCTGTATATCAGTTTCTCCGGTGCGCGGTAAATTCGTTCAGGAGCCGCCTGCTGATAAAGTGAAATATCCGATGCTATGAACCTCTCTGGCTCACCATATCTGTATCTGTACACGTCTGCACCGGTAACAACGCCTTCCATACCATCTGCACACTCTTCCGACAGGTATCTATCATTATCTCCGGTCACTATACCAAGCGCAAAATCTGCCTGTCCGCTCAAAAATATACAATCAGTTACTTTATCAAGCTTATCAAGCAGCCTGTATTCATCATCATTAAGTCTCAGCAAGAATCCGTCGATATCAAGTGGTCTGTCTGTACCAATAACAAATTCTTCACCGGCTCTGGATATTCTTGCCCCTATGCTATGTCCCGGATCCGCACTCTTTTTGAGATGCATCGCAACCGCCGGGCACTGCACTCCGTGAAACACATTGTCGAGGAATCTCACACGTCTTACATTTGTTGTGTTCACTATAATCTGCCGCGCAGCGCTGTGATTTCTGACATCCAACACCGCCTCTGGCAATACAAATGCCAGCATTCCGTCATCTCCGAGCAGCCCCAGCGCACGCTCCACAAATATATCATACGACTCCGAACCTCTTCCGGCCGCAGTTTTATAGTTTTCTCTTAAAGCCTTTTGTGCTGCACTGTCAAATTTATATCCCCAGGGCGGATTGCCTATGATCACATCGTAATTCACAGTATTCGATATACGATCCTCTGATTTCGAAAGGAAATCCCTGCACTCTACATTTTCACATATAGTCCGTATATCACTCTCTGCTTTCACGTTCTCCCTGCCAGCAATCCTTGTAAGTGCCAGATTGAACCGTGCAAGCTGCACACTGAGCATATCTGTATCAAATGCATGTATATTGCATATATCCACATCTTCTGAAAACTGTATTAGAAAATTGCCTGTTCCACAGCACGGGTCAAGAATTTTCTTTCCTTTTAGTCCGCCCCCCAGATCCTGACTGATATCCATTATCATATTCCTGACGATTTCTGTCGGCGTAAAATATGATCCTGCAGCTTTCCGTACACCGATATCTCGGACAGACATGTATAGCAGACCGAGAACATCCTCTCCCTTTTGAAACTTATAGCTGATATCCAGCAGATCATCATGCTCACTTATCCATGTCTCTATTTCTTTCTTGTCCTGAATTATATCGTCAAGCAGAATGCTCCACACACCTACGTCAAGTCTGCCGTCTATATACTCTCTAAGTATCTCTTTTGTCTCCGGGATGTCTACCAGAAGTTTAAGCGCGCAATCCGAAAGCAACGCCCTCATGGCTGTTTCTGTCACACAAATATTTTGTTCCGCAAGCATTCCGGCAAGATTTTTCACTACATCTGTGCTCTCACAGTCCTCTGATACATACCTGTCGTAAAAGCCTTTCCCGGATACATATCCCTTGTTCCGCCTGCTGCGAAGTGCATTCCGCTTACCGGTTTTAAGCGACCGCTGCAACTCTATGACATAATCCTCAGTAAAATACACCTTTCCATCCGTCATGTCTCTCTGTGATTCAATTTTCCCAAGCCTGAGCCAGTTGCGCCCTGTCGCCTTCGATATTGAAAGCATTTGGCATACCTCATCCAATGTTATGTATTTCTCGCCCATATACAGCCTCTCTACCTATGCTTTGAACGGATTTTAACACCTCACCCATAACTTGTCTACACTTTGAGCAAAACTTGCCAAATCGGATTGTCATGCCTCCGTCTGAGGCTCATTTGATGTCTCGACGCATCCTGCTCCCGAAAGCTGTTTCTTAAATATGGCTCTGAATATCAGTCTCACAAGTGGTCCGCAATAACAGAGCTGCCAGAGCAGTGCAACAGGGAGATTCATTCCCCATGTCTGGATAAATGTACCAACACTTGGTGAATCCTTGAACAAAACAGTTGCTATAAGGCTCATGATTGGACACATCATTATGCAGATGTAGAATGATATCATGAAGGTTATCACCTGTGGTCTGTCAGTCGGTCTCACGATCTTGAACGCAAGCATTGGTGCAAGCTTTCCAACCACGAAAAGCTCAAGCACAATAGCTATCGGCCACATGATCGGCATCTCATGAAGTGCCATGACAAATGTCTGATTGGTGAAACCTCCTGTGCTTAATGCTACATTGTAGCAGATCATTCCATAGACCATGAACATGGCCATGATAGTTGTGAATACAAATTCCTGTAATTTGTTTTGTGGCATAATAATTTCCTCCTTACGAAAATAATTGAGCATGCGCATTCATAAGCGTTTCGCGCAGGCGCATGCGTGCTTCGCAAGGATTCCTCCCGCTTACGCGGGCCCCTCCTTACGAAAATAAAAAGCCCAACGAAACTTTCATCTCGTTGAGCTTAACTGCGACTACCATTAATTGCCCTTATGGTAGCACATACATTTTTAAATTGCAAGTAATTTTCTGTTTTTTATATACAATTTCTGCTCATCTGGGGACGGAGGTACCTGTCCCCCGATACAAAGTGGAGAGGATTATTCTGTCACGGCCTTCTTGCCAGTGTACAGCTGATAATATCTGCCCTTCATGTCAATGAGCTGATCGTGGGTGCCTCGCTCTATGATGCGTCCCTGCTCCATGACCATGATACAGTCCGCGTCCTTGACCGTGGAAAGTCGGTGAGCTATGACAAATGACGTTCTTCCCTCCATGAGGGCATCCATTCCCTTTGAAACCATGGCCTCGGTTCTCGTATCAATGGATGATGTAGCCTCATCGAGGATCAGAGCCGGTGGATCTGCAACCGCCGCCCTCGCGATAGCCAGCAGCTGTCTCTGTCCCTGACTGAGATTTGCCCCGTCTCCGGTGAGCACTGTGTTGTAGCCGTCAGGAAGACGCTTTATGAAATCGTGGGCATTTGCCAGCTTTGCAGCCTTGATGCACTCCTCATCCGTGGCATCCAGTTTGCCGTATCTTATGTTGTCCATGACTGTTCCTGTGAACAGATGTGTATCCTGAAGAACTATACCAAGGCTTCGCCTGAGATCCGGCTTTTTGATCTTGCCTATGTTGATATTGTCGTACCTTATCTTGCCGTCCTGTATATCGTAAAACCTGTTTATCAGATTGGTTATAGTCGTCTTGCCCGCACCTGTACTTCCGACAAATGCAATCTTCTGACCAGGCTTTGCATACATATTTATGTCGTGCAGAACTATCTTATCCGGGTTGTAACCGAAATCAACATTCTCAAATTCAACCTCACCTGTGAGTTCCCTGTATGTCACTTCACCTGTCTCATGCCTATGTCTCCATGCCCAGAGTCCGGTTCTCTCCTCGGTCTCCGTGAGATTGCCATTTGCATCCTTCTTTGCATTTACCAGCTCAACATAGCCCTCGTCCTCCTCAGGTTTCTCGTCTGTCATGGTAAATACCCTGTCAGCTCCGGCAGCCGCCATAACTATTGCATTGATCTGCTGACTTATCTGTGTAACCGGCATCGTAAAGCCCTTGTTAAGCGTCAGGAATGCCACAAGTGTTCCTATGGTAAGCCCTGACCAGCCATTTACTGCAAGTACACCTCCAAGTACAGCACAGAGAACGTAGCTTATGTTTCCAAGGTTTGCATTCACCGGCATGGTAATGTTGGCTATCATATTGGCCTTGTAGGCGCTGTCCTGAAGAGATCTGTTCAACTTGCAGAAATCGTCATATGCCTTTTCTTCGTGGCAGAACACCTTGACAACCTTCTGGCCGCTCATCATTTCCTCTATATAGCCATTTACCTTACCAAGATCCTGCTGCTGCTTCATGAAGTATCTTCCCGACTTCGCGCCCAAGCTCGACGTCGCCTTTATCATGATAAGCACCATGACGACTGACAGCACCGTGAGCGGTATATCAAGAACTATCATCGCAATGAGTGTTGAAATAAATGTGATGCTTGAGTTTATAAGCTGCGGCATACTCTGGCTTATGACCTGGCGGAGTGTGTCAACATCATTGGTGTACACCGACATGATATCTCCATGTGCATGCGTATCAAAGAAAGATATCGGAAGAGATTCCATTCGCTCAAAGAGCTGAACTCTGAGCCGTTTCATGGTTCCCTGGGTCACATTTACCATGATCCTGTTGTACGCGTATGCGCAGATGATTCCCAGCACAAGTATAAGACCAAGCCCCAGCATCCTGTGGGCGAGAGGTCCATAATCAGGCGTGCTCTGTTTCATCATCGGTTCAATATATACATCGATAAGTTTCTGCATGAACATCGATATACTCAGTATTGCAAGCGCCGATATAAGTATGCTGACCACAACCGTGACGCATGCCAGCTTATATTCCTTGAGGACATATCGGAGCAATCTTCCAAGTGCCTTCATGGGATTTTTCCCTTGATTCTTTCCCGTTTTCTTCATGTCTATGTCCATATTTCCTTCCTCCTTTCACTTCATTATTTTTTAATTCATCTTCTCATCGAAATCTCCGCCGCCAGACATCTGGACGTCATAGATCTCCTTATATATCGTGTTGTTCTTCAGCAGATTCTCATGTGTGTCAAATCCACTCACCATTCCGTTATCCAGAACTATGATCCTGTCAGCATCCTGCACACTTGATATTCTCTGGGATATGATGATCTTGGTGGTGTTCGGTATCTTGGTTGCAAATGCCTGCCTGATCTTCGCATCCGTAGCGGTGTCAACTGCGCTTGTGGAATCATCGAGAATGAGTACCTTCGGGCTCTTGAGCAGCGCTCTGGCAATACAGAGTCTCTGCTTCTGACCACCAGACACGTTGCTTCCGCCCTGCTCGATCCAGGTGTTGTATCCATCCGGCATCCTGTCTATGAACTCATCCGCACAGGCAAGCTCGCACACCTCACGGCACTCATTCTCCGTGGCATCCGCCTTGCCCCATCTCAGGTTATCAAGTATCGTGCCTGAGAACAACACATTCTTCTGGAGCACAACCGCCACTTCATTTCGGATGACCTCCATATCGTAATCGCGCACGTCATGTCCTCCGACACAGACCGAACCACCGTCCGGTTTCACATCGTAAAGTCTGCTTATCAGATTGACAAATGTCGACTTACCGCAGCCGGTTCCGCCTATCACACCAACTGTCTCTCCAGACTTTATGTGAATGTCGATATCCTTCAGCGTGTCCTCTGCACTTCCTGCCTTATATACAAAATCAACATGGTTAAAATCTATTCTTCCGTCAGGGACCTCCATGATCGGCTCATCAGGATTAGTCATGGTCGGGGCCTCCTCAAGGACCTCAGATATACGTCTCATACTCGCCATGCTCATGGAGATCATGACAAATACCATGGACAGCATCATCAGCGACATCATCATACTCATGACATAGCTGAAAAGTGAGGTGAGATTACCTGTCGTCATACTTCCGCCGACTATGAAGTGCGCTCCGATCCATGAGAGGAGCATCATACATGTGAAGATGACGAACATCATGATAGGATTGTTGAAAGCCAGCAGACTCTCAGCCTTTATGGACAGTTCCGCAAGAACCTCTGCTGCCTTCCCAAACTTCTTATCCTCATATTCTTCCCTGACAAATGCCTTTACAACTCTTATCGCTGATACATTTTCCTGAACACTGGCATTCAGGTTATCATAGTTTCTGAACACTTCGTCAAATATAGGTGTCACCTTGAATATGATGAAGAACAGGCCAAATCCAAGAACCACAAGTGCCGCCACAAATATAAATGACAGCTCCACGTTGATGGTGAAACACATTATCATGCTGCATATGAGCATGAGCGGTGCCCTTACCGCTATTCGTATGAGCATCTGATATGCATTCTGTACATTTGTCACATCAGTTGTCATTCGTGTTATAAGACTTGCGGTGCTGAATTTGTCAATGTTGGTAAATGAGAACTCCTGAACATTCCTGTACATGCCCTCCCTCAGGTTACACGCGAATCCTGTTGATGCGCTGGCAGCGAATTTGCCCGCCATCACTCCAAAGAAAAGGCTTAGGAAAGCCAGTACAAGCATGAGTCCGCCATACATATACACCTTGCTCATGTCCTGTCCGTTGATTCCCTCATCGATTATCTTGGCGGTCACAAATGGAATGAGGATCTCCATGAAGACCTCTGCCGCCGTAAATACAGGTGTGAGTATCGAATCCTTCTTGTACTCACCCACCTGACCAAGCAATGTTTTGATCATTCTATTTCCTCCTTGTTTCATTTTGAAATGCTGACAGAATCCACAGATGCACAAAATCAGGAATTTGATTTATGATATGCGATATCTGATCGTCAGCTATGTGTGATTTGACGCAAGTTGCATAAATATTAATACTTCTATTTTTTAATGTCAATAGTATACAGAAGCGTTTCATCTGTGAAATTTCTGTGTATTTAAAGTCATATTAAAAATGAGGCATATGAACATCTTCTTAGTCCATATGCCTCATTTTATAGAGATCTAATATGTAATTTCTGCTCTAACAGCCATTTCTTTCAAAGCCATCAATGGGTCTTGAACCTTTTCTTAACACAAATTCCTGCAACACCCACTATTGAAACAAACATAAGAATAACATACAACTGCAAGTCTGTACTGTCACCAGTTTTTGGAGATGATTGTGTTGTTTTATCCGTTGTACTTGTCTCCTGTGTTTTATTGGTTGTATCTTCCGAAGGCTCCTGTGTTGCACTGGTTGTATCTTCCGAAGGCTCCTGTGTTGTACTGGTTGTATCTTCCGAAGGCTCTTGTGTTGTACTGGTTGTATCTTCCGAAGGCTCCTGTGTCCCCGTTGTCTTCTCGCTTACTGTAAAATGAGCTGTCGCTGTTCCGC
The DNA here is from genome assembly GCA_900548315.1 of uncultured Coprococcus sp. Lineage (GTDB taxonomy): Bacteria > Bacillota > Clostridia > Lachnospirales > Lachnospiraceae > Coprococcus. The sequence continues at coordinate 12,113 of URJU01000006.1, forward strand.
TTTCAGAGACAATGCCAAGTGTATGCTCACCCTTCGAAAAACCGGCAACATAATCCTCTTTCAATGTTACGATTATACTTCCAGATTCCACCGTATAATTACTCTCATCTATGGTCTTTCCGTCAACCTCAACACGAATAAAATCCCTGTATGCAGCATCAGATGTGAATGATAGTGCATTCTTCGCACCTGCTGTTACTGTTGCTCCATCTCCCTTGATAATAACAGGGGCAAGTTTCGCAAGCACTGTGTCTTCCTTTTTAATTTCATTTTCTGCTTCTTCATCACTAAAATACTTATTACATTTATCACAGAACCAATATGTAATGTTTCCTTCTTTTGCAGCAGTAGCAGCTTGCTTTTCTACTTTTTCCATATCGTGGCCGGCGTTTTCTGCTGTCCGTACATTTTCCTTTGTTTGAGTTTCAAAAGCAGAATTTTCAAATGTTACACTGTATGTAGTTAATTCTGGCAATACGCAGTTCTTTTCCTGTATTACTGTTGCTGTTGTATCTGCTGTCTCACTTTCTACGCCATCACATGCTGTACATTTTCTTTCTGCTGTACAGTGTTGATCGTCTGTGCTCCATGTGTATTTTACTTCTCCATAACTATGACCTGTTGCCGGAATCTCCGTATAGGTGGTGTAATCACAGTTACTGCAGGTATCGTAAGCTTCCCAACCGTTTGCGGTACAAGTCGCCGCCTGTGCATCGTGATGCACGAAGTCGTGACCCGTAGCTTGGATCGTCTCTGTTTTTATTCTGCCGCATCCAATGCAAGTATACTTTCTCTCCCCCTCTGTTGTGCAGGTTGGAGAAATAGTTATAGTGCCATTATCCCAAATATGTACTCCAACATCGCCCTTTTCTGCGCAGACATTACACTCATGCCAATGATTGTTTTCATCCGAAATCCAGTTTGAGTTCCAATCATGTCCGAGAGGGGTGGATGTTCCTCCGCAGATCGTGCAAGTCTGTCCGCTTGTGCAGGTTGCCGTTCCACTCCACACATGCGCAGAACGTGGATTGGTGATATTAGTGCCACATTCTGTGCAATAAACGTGATGCCAATGATATCCAGCGTCTTTGTATTCATAAGTTCCGGTTGTACTTACCCATTTACCACAGATGTCGCAATAGGCTCTGCCCGCATATGCCGGTATCCGCAGCAGCATCAGCACCATGCACATAGTGAGCAGGGTGGTCAAAATTCTTCTCTTCATATAGTTTCCCCCTTATAAACAAAATTGAATTTAGGTAGTGATTTCTGTATATAAAGATTTTATCATTTTGACTTCTTCCATGTAATCTCCGTTTCGATACGAAAATGTATATTTTCCTATTTCAGCATATAATTTTTCAGCTCATCCCTCTTATTTATATTCATTTTTTCATAAATCCTGCTCAGATAAGTTTTAACCGTATTTGGTGAAAATCCCAGATAATCTGCAATTTCCTGATTATTCCAATCTCGGCTTGCCAGCATTGCAATCGAGAATTCCACTGTGGATAATGCATCCGTCACTGAATTTCCTGACATAGGATTGTGGATTGACATCCATCCCCTGCTAAAGGCAATGACTTTATCAGATAATTTGTTATATAGTTTTGAATCCTCCTTGCGGATACATGACTCCAGAAGTCCCTGCAGCAAACCATGATGTTCAATAAAGGGTTCCAAAAATTCGTCTTCTTTCGCCAGATTCCACGCCAGCATCAATGCATCCTTTGCTTTCTGCAGATGTTTCAGATTCATCTGACACATTGCAATCATACAATACAGATAGATCATACTAATAGGATATACATCATCCCTGAACATCAATGCTGCCTCGCAAATTCCAAGTGCCCTGCCATACTCGCCTTTTAAATATGCCATGTGAGCTATTACATAGGCAGAAAACAGCTTAATTCCAGGCGGCAATGTTACTGCATAAAGCTCCACATCCGGAAGTTCATCCACCGAAAGATGCAAAAGCACAGAGGACATATATCCCGCAAATACACTGACAGCCCTGTCCTCAGCGGATGAAGGATTTTTCGTCTCTTTTTCAAGACATTTCTGAATCTCCCTCAGTCCTTTTCTTGATGCAGCTTCTCTGCCAAGTGTCAGATTAGAGTATACATATAACAGGCAGGATGACATCTTCAATTTTATATTATGGCTCATCAGATAACGTTCTGCTATATGATTGCACTCCTCCGCCTGCCCGTTAAAATAATAGTATTCAGCACGTGCTATCTCCTGAAAATCCCTGTCTTCAAAACTGTCTACCGTCTTTTTCGCTTCACCCGGTTGAAATGCTGCATTGATCAACGGCAGTATGGTATATTCACTCATGATCGTATCCCTCCAAACCAACGATCCGCCAAATCATTTATCAATCGCTCTAAGTATAAGTCCTGCTGCCACTCCAGCTGCCACGCCTACCACTATTCCGCCAATGATATCTGTCGGGAAATGCACATACAGATACATTCTTGAGAACGCTATGAGGATCGCTATCACACAGGATATTGCGCCCAACAATTTCTTTCTGCTCATGAACAACGCCGTGACAGCTGCAAATGATGCCGCCGTGTGTCCCGATGGGAAGGAATAATCCTTTGGTTTCTTCACTATCAGATTTGTAAAATTCGCCACATCATACGGTCTTGTTCTGGCAACCAGATTCTTTAACAGACAGTTGGTCATAAGCAAATCCAGTACCAATGCTATAGCCATGCATATTCCTACTTTTCTGGTCCTTGGGATGATGAGCAGCACAGCCGCCATTACTATCCACAGTATTCCCGCATTTCCAAGGGATGTGATCGCCACCATGATCTTGTCAAGCCATGGAGTATGTATATTCTGGAGAGCGTCAAGGACTTCTATCTCCCACATCAGAAGTTACCGCCGTTCCAGCCCCAGTCATGTACGCCGTGGTAAGTCACGTACACCGCATTTCCCGGGATTCCAAGCACATCTGCAAATATATCGCAGATTTTTCCTGTCATGGCATCACACGCTTTTGGAGTCACATCACCGAATACGCTGACTTCCACATATGCGCCCTTATCCAGCTTCTTTCCGCCCATGAACAGGTCGTATCCATCGTTGATGCCGACCATAAGGTAGCTCTCCGTCTTGTTCATCGTTGTTATCGCCTGACCGAGACTGCTCTTAAGAGTCTCCTTCTGGTCATCACTCATCTTTACTGTAACCTTTGAATCTATAAATGGCATTTCTTATCCCTCCTTTGATGTTGGATTTTGCCAATATCTAAGTTAATATTACATGAATGTCAATCATACCCATCAGGGGGCGCTCCCGCTTAACTCAGCCTGCAACGGTACTAAGGTGCCGCCTGCTGCGCCACCTAAGAACCGGCGGCATCGTATTCCCCTGATTGGGTTATGTTTGAACATTCATGTAAAAATATAATTATTATATATGGCAAAATCCTATAATTCCGCTATAAAATATGTCTACAAAAAATCCTCAAATTCTATCTCAGACGGCAGTCTCAGATCACCTCTCGGGCTGACCGACACGGTTCCGACCTTCACACCGTCCGGCATACAGTTTCTCTTGAACTGCTGGCGGAAGAATCTAGTGTAGAATACCTTCTGCCATTTGTCGATCTCGCTGTCTGAGAAATTGTACTCGTCACTCTGTCTTACAGCCTCCTTGCACAGCTCATTTACCTCCTCAGGTGACATTCCATATCGCAATGTATAATATAAGAAGAAATCGTGCAGGATGTATGATCCCACGGTGTCCTCCGTCTTCTGCGCGATGGTTCCGTCCGGGTTCGGTGGAAGCAGCTCCGGGCTGACCGGTGTGTCTATGATATCGTCTATGATCGGCGCGATGCCCGCAAATCCGTCAACCTCCATGAAGTGTCCGACTTCGTTCACAAGTGAGCGCACCAGCGTCTTTGGTATACTTGTATTCACCGCATACATGCTCATATGGTCGCCGTTGTAGGTGCACCAGCCAAGTGCCAGCTCCGAGAGATCTCCGGTTCCAACCACGAATCCGCCCTCCTTGTTAGCGACATCCATGAGTATCTGCGTTCTCTCCCTCGCCTGACAGTTCTCGTAAGTTATGTCATGCACGCTCTCATCCTGTCCGATATCGGCAAAATGCTGTCTCACCGATGCAGCTATGCTTATCTCTCTGCTGTCACAACCGAGCAGTCTCATGAGCTTTGTGGAGTTATTCTTCGTCCTGTTTGTCGTTCCAAATCCCGGCATGGTGATTCCCACGACAGTTGTGGATGGAAGTCCCGCATTCTTCACCGCCTGTGCTGAAACCAGCAAAGCCAGTGTGGAATCAAGTCCACCTGACACTCCCACGACCACACATTTGCAGTGGGTGGCCTCTATCCTTCTCTGAAGTCCGGCAACCTGCATCTTGAATATCGCCATGCACCTCTCAAGCTTATTTCCCGATGGGACAAATGGTGTCATCTTCACCTTCATGAGCACATTTCCTTTGTCCATGAGTGGGGTATCGCACACCACCGTCTCATACTTTCTGAATGCGAAATCACGCTTACAGTCGGCAAATGATTTGTTTGCTATCCTGTCGTGTCTTATCTTGGTAAGACTTATATCCCTGATCAATACTCCGTCCTCAAATGGCTTTACCTCGCCGAGGAGCTTGCCGTTCTCGTACATCAGATTGTGTCCTGAAAATACCAGATCTGATGTGGACTCATACATTCCAGCGGACACATACACATATCCGCACAGGCAGTCCGATGACACACTTCCTATCAGCTTGTGCCTGTATGCAGCCTTTCCGATGACCTCATTTGACGCGGAAAGGTTGAGTATGACCTCTGCTCCCGCCATGGCGAGAAGTCTTCCCGGCGAGACCGGAGTCCAGGCATCCTCACATATCTCTATGCCAAGTTTGACCCTCTGTTCTCCGCTGCCCATCTCTATCATAACATTGTTGCCAAACAGCACTTCACTGCCAACAGCCCTGCCTCCGGCATTCTTTGAACCGGCATTGTATTCAAGCTCATCTCCGTCATCTTCCGGATCCATGAGATTGACCATTACCGCATCATACTTTCTAGCTGAGAACCATCTCTTCTCGTAGAACTCGCCGTAGTTTGGAAGGTAAGTCTTCGGCACGATGGCCATGACTCTTCCGCCCTGCAGGAACGCCGCACAGTTGAACAGCTCCCCGTCCACCTCAAATGGCAGGCCGACCACCAGTGCCGACTGACCGGTACAAGTTGCCATGGCAAGCTGAAGAAGACCTCTTCTCGCACCGTCTATGAGTTTTCTGTTCTCAAACAAATCCGCACAGGTATATCCCGTTATGGACAGCTCCGGCGTCACTATGACATCCGCGGCACCCTTATATTCTTCATATATATCCATTATCTCTCTGACATTTCCGCTGACACTTCCGATGTGAACCTTCGGCGTAACGGCTGCCACACGCAGCATATTCTTCATTGTTACCTCCTTGTAAAATCTCACTTGATTTTGCCTTTTCATAACATTTACACTTTACCACCCGGAGCCATTTATTTCAACGAAGTTCACAAAACAAAAACAGCATCCCCACTAAATGGGGGACGGAGGTGCCTGACCCCTTTTGGGGGATTTCGAAAAAACCGGGTAAAAAACGGCAATTAGGGGACGGAGCTCTCCGTCCCCACAAGATAAAAAAGGAGAAACAGCTTAAACGCTATTTCTCCTGAAAATTCGTATAATTAGATATTGTAATTACTTTCCAAGTGGCTTGCCTGTGAGTTTCTCATAACCCTCAAGATAGATGTCGATGGTCTTCTGTGCGACATCATCCGGAAGCTTCCATCCCTTGTCCGGGTTTGCCTTCAGCCAATCACGGGCGAACTGCTTGTCAAATGATGGCTGGCCATGACCTGGCTCATATACATCTGCTGGCCAGAATCTTGAGCTGTCTGGTGTGAGCATCTCATCGCCGAGAACGATGTTGCCGTTCTCATCAAGGCCAAACTCAAACTTTGTATCTGCAATGATGATTCCTCTTGTAAGTGCATACTCTGCACACTTCTTGTAAAGTGTTATAGTATACTCTTTGAGCTTTGAAGCGTACTCCTCGCCCTTTCCTGGGAAGTACTTCTCGAGGTGAGCAATGCTCTGCTCATATGATATATTCTCATCGTGATCGCCAATCTCCGCCTTTGTTGATGGTGTGTAGATAGGCTCAGGAAGCTTATCTGACTCCTTAAGTCCCTCTGGAAGCTTGATTCCACATACTGTGCCATTCTCCTTGTAGCTTGCCCAGCCACTGCCTGTGATATATCCACGCACGATACACTCGATTGGAAGCATCTCAAGTTTTCTGCACATCATGCTGTTGCCATCAAACTTCTCCTGCTGGAAGAACTCAGGCATATCCTTTACATCAACTGAGATCATGTGGTTAGGAAGTATGTCCTGTGTCATGTCAAACCAGAACTTTGACATCTGTGTCAGAACTGTTCCCTTCTTGGAAATTACATTGTCGAGGATGACATCGAAACAGCTTATACGGTCTGTAGCTACCATGATCAGGCTGTCTCCATTGTCATAAATCTCACGTACCTTACCTTCTTTGATTGGCTTTAATTCCTGCATTTTTTTTATCTCCTTGATATTTGTATTAATACCTATTAGAAATGTATTCATATAAGTGTGTATCACTTTTTATGGTTGCTTGTCAAGGCTTTGACTGCCCCCAAAGTTTTTTTATCAAAATTTGTCAAGGTTTATGCGCCCCCCAGGGATTTTATTGTGTAAAAGCACTTTTTTCATCTTTACATTACCATTATTGGTGGCTATAATAACAGAGCACAATATCTAGTGGGTGTTTCACATTATCCCTACCAAATATATTGTGTTTACATTAATTGTCGCAAGCGCAAGCTTGACGACCTACGCACGCATCAGCGTGCTACCTATTTATTTGTCGCAAGCGCAAGCTTGGCGACCTACGCACGCATCAGCGTGCTACCTATTTATTTTCTTTATGAATAATTCCATGCAGAATGAACAGATGCATCTAGTATATTATGTCAAACCAGACCTTAACGGCCTGATTTCAGTTAATTTAATGATTGGATTATTATAGAACTTTTATCGAATTGGAAGAGGGAGGCTATTGCTGTGTCAGAAGAAGTCAAAACACATGTACATGTAATCAAGAGAAATGGAGAAGAAGTGACTTTCGACCTGTCAAAGATTGAAAATGCCATAAAGGCAGCCAACAACGAGGTTGACAATCTCCATCAGTTAAATGAATATCAGGTTCACGCCATCGCGGATAATCTGGAGAAACAGATTGAATCCATGTCCCACGCAGTCCACGTTGAGGATATACAGGATATGGTAGAGACAGGCATCATGGAGATGCGAGGATACGAGGTTGCACAGAAATATGTGCGTTACCGTTATAAGAGAGAGCTTGCGCGTAAGTCCAACACCACGGACAACGGTATTCTTGCGCTCATAGACCATATGAATGAGGAGGTCAATCAGGAGAATTCCAACAAGAACCCTGTGATCAACTCTACCCAGCGTGATTACATGGCCGGTGAGGTTTCCAAGGATCTTACAAAGAGAATGCTTCTGCCAGAGGATATCGTGGAAGCACACGAAGCCGGAATCATACATTTCCACGATTCAGATTATTATGCGCAGAAGGAGCATAACTGTGATCTCATAAACCTTGAGGATATGCTGCAGAACGGCACCGTCATCAGTGAAACTATGATTGAGAAACCACACAGTTTTTTCACAGCCTGCAACGTAACTACCCAGATCGTGGCTCAGGTGGCCAGCAATCAGTACGGCGGACAGACATTTACCCTGTCTCATCTCGCCCCATTTGTGGATGTCAGCAGGAAGAAACTCCGCGCACAGGTCATCGAGGAGCGCACTGAATGCGGAGAATCACTTGACGAAGATATCATCAACAAGATAACAGAAAAAAGACTCCTGAACGAGGTCAAGAGCGGAATACAGACGATACAGTACCAGCTCATCACACTGATGACTTGTAACGGTCAGGCACCCTTTGTCACAATGTTCATGTATCTGGATGAGGTTCCAGAGGGACAGACAAGGGAAGATCTGGCACTCATCATAGAGGAAGTCCTGAACCAGAGGATCAAGGGTGTCAAGAACGAGAAGGGAATCTGGATCACACCGGCATTTCCAAAGCTTATATCCGTGCTTGACGAAGACAACATCACACCCGACTCAAAATACTGGTACCTCACCGAGCTCTCAGCCAAATGTACTGCCAAACGCATGGTTCCGGATTATATTTCAGCCAAGGTCATGAGAGAGATGAAGGACGGTGACGTATATCCTTGCATGGGATGCAGATCATTTCCAACCAAGGAAGACGGCATAAGAAATCCGGATGGAACTCGCAAATATTATGGCAGATTCAATCAGGGAGTTGTCACCATTAATCTTGTGGATGTAGCGTGCTCAGCCGGCGGTGATATGGACAAATTCTGGAAGATCTTGGAGGAACGTCTTGAGCTTTGCCACAAGGCTCTGAGGTGCAGACATGAGCGTCTGCTCGGAACCATATCAGATGTCGCTCCTATACTGTGGCAGCACGGTGCGCTGGCAAGACTCAAAAAAGGCGAGAAGATTGACAAGCTGCTCTTTGGCGGCTACTCAACTATTTCCCTTGGCTATGCTGGTCTTTGCGAAATGTGTGTCCGCATGATCGGCAAGACCCACACCTCAGAGGAGGGCAAGAAATTCGCACTCGCTGTAATGCAGAAACTCAACGACAAATGCGCCGAGTGGAAAGCCGCAGAGAATATAAGCTACTCTGTATACGGAACTCCAATGGAATCAACCACATACAAGTTTGCCAAGAACCTGCAGAAACGTTTCGGCATAATTCCAGGTGTAACCGACAAAAATTATATAACCAACAGTTATCACGTTCATGTAACCGAGCATATTGACGCTTTCAGCAAACTTAAATTTGAATCTGAATTCCAGAAACTTTCACCGGGCGGTGCCATAAGCTACGTTGAGGTGCCTAACCTTCAGAACAACATCGATGCAGTTCTGGAAGTTATGAAATTCATTTACGATAACATACTCTACGCTGAGCTTAACACCAAGAGCGACTATTGTGAAAAGTGCGGCTACGACGGAGAGATCAAGATAGTTACAGACAACTACGGCAAATTGGTCTGGGAATGTCCTAACTGTGGCAACCGTGACCAGAACACCCTCTTTGTGGCAAGACGTACCTGCGGATATATCGGAACACAGTTCTGGAATCAGGGACGTACCCAGGAGATCAAGGACAGAGTCCTTCACCTGTAAAATCGGCTATTATAAAAACAACGGGCAGTCAAGTTATGAAAACAACTGACTGCCCGTTATTTATTTAATCCGGGGGACTGAGGTACCTGACCCCTCCGTCCCCACTGCCGACTTTATCAGTACTCCTGCCACAATTTCATCTGCTTGGCGTCCTCTATAAGGTCTATATAGTTTCCATCTATTGCGTTTATGCAGATTACCTGAGAAATCTCTCCCGATGTGTCTCCGCCGCGAAGCTCCTCGCTCTCTGTAAATACCCATGCAGGGATATAACACATCTTGCCGGATTCGTCCACAGATGACACATATCTGAGTGCCACATTATTGAAATCTATCTTGCCATACCTTGTCTGGTATTTCTCGTAATATGCTGCAATGCTCTCATTTGCCTTAGATATCATGTCGTCCCAGCCCAGTATATCCACGTCCTCATCCTTAAATGATGCTGAATCCGAATAGAGGGTTGAATACATGTATACGACTCCTTCGTCATTTACACTTATATGCGCCATATCATCTATATCGTACATATATCCATTCTGGTTCTGTAAGTTGTCAACATTATAAAGTTCTCCGTTTCTGATCGGAACACCATTTATTGTGCGGGTCAGGGTCACATAATATCCATTTACCTCTGTCTTCTTTACATCGCCGTTTTCACCTGCCCATACTCTCACAAGTGGCTCCACTTTTGAGCATTCCATGCCGTCTATCCCTACGCTTGAAAGGAAATTCATAGCCTGAGATATGGCATCGCTCTCCGTAATATGACACTCATTTTCCATATTCGAGACATCCACATCTGTGACACTGATCTCTCCGGTGACATATGTATACGTGGCTCCGGCAACTCCATCCAGAAGTGCGTTCTCCTCAGTCTCAGCCAAACTGAATGCCATATACATTCCGGAGTCTACCTTATCATTGCTGCTGTAACCTGAAAGAGCTATCGTATATTCCTTGTCTCCATGCTTTCCTGTGTATGCAGCATGAGGATCGTCATAATTTTCAAGCAGCGGCAGGCTTTCAGGGGCCTCCGCCATCTGGCTCTTGTACGTCTCGATCTGTGCGTCATACCATGAATCAGATGTGTCATCGCCCTGACTGGCAGCCTCCTCCTTGAACTTCTTTGTCATCTCTATCATGTTCTTCAGCTCATCTTTGGTGGACACACCCTCCTTTCGCACGTATATCCCCTGGGATCTGTCTAGAAGTCCTTCCACTATGGTCTGTCTCTGCTTGGCATCAAGCTTTGTCGTGGTGTAATACACCTTTTTCAGCTTGTCCGTATCCGGCACATCCACCTTGTCAGCCGTACACCTTATCTCTGAAAGTCCTGATTTTCCCACATCAAATGTCTCATCACATTTGTCAGGTATGCCAAGTGACTTTGCAAGGCCGCTCCGTCCTCCGTCATCGCTCTCACTGTATCCGCCGGATGTCCCGTCACCGTCCAATGTATAATCCACCTTTTTACTTCCGCAGCCTGCAAGCTGAACAGCCATAACTCCAGCCAGCACACATGCCGCTAACCTTGTAACTCTCTTTCTCATAATATGTTCCTCCTATATTCCTTATTTTTCCTTCCAAATATGATCATCCATATATATAACACTCTAACGTCCCTAATTAACACAAATAAATAACACTTTTATGAAGCTATCTCATTTTCCCGTCCATAGCTGTCCCATGTTCCAAGAACCTTTGCAGTCTCCAATATGTCAATATATTTTCCATCTATGGCATTTATATATACCATCTGAGATATGTGTTCAAAATATGTGCTCTCATTGTTCAAAATATCCTCTTTGTCCGTCTGAGTGAACACCCATGCCGGAACATAATGTACACTGCCATCATTCTCTACCTCCGGAACATATAGTAGTTCCACCTTATTAAATTCCACCTTTGAATACGCGGTGGGATATTTTCTATAATACTCAGCTATGCTTTTGTCCGCTGCCGCGATCATATCGTCCCATCCCATGAGAGACACTTCTTTTCTGTCAAATGAATCCGTATCTGTGCAAAGCCTGGCACTCATATAAAATACGCCGCCATCGTCTATGTACACCGCTATCCGATCTCCCTCCTGCATAATGTATCCCTTATCATTTGCAAGATTATCAACACCTGTCGGGTCTTTATACAGGACATCTATCCCGCCTATCTGGCACTGAAAATCAAAGACATATCCATTTTTCTCCATCTCTATCGTATCAAATAATCCATTCTGCCACCTTCTGATCGCCGGCTCAACGTCTACACATGCGACTCCTGATATCCCAAGCTTTGCCAGAAAAGCCATTGCCTCACTCGCCGCAGAATTCTCAGTCATCGTACATAGATTCTGCATTTCAACTACACTTGCCTCAGCAGCACTTTCAGGAACGGTGTCCACATACACCGCATCATCTACCCTGGCGAGTTCATTTATCTCCTGATCCCCCGCCTCGCTATACATTATACTTATTCCTCTGAACCTGTCTGTATCCTCCTGCCCTGATATCCACAGGCTGTACCTTTCACCGTCCCTTTCTCCCACATAGATCTTGTTCATGGTGTATCCAGATACCGGAGTGTATGTGTCGGATGCCTCTTTTTGCCTCGACTTCATGTCCTCTATATCATTCTCATACATTTCCGCCACGTCAGCCTGACCATCCTTTAGTGCCTGCTGCCTGTATACCTCAGCAATATCAATATCGTGCTGTATCTCTTCCTTAGTCATATATTCATCGCCTTCATCCCGGCAATATATACCGGATGATTTGTCAAATATACTCTCGACCATATTCTGGATGTACGACTTATCAGTTGTTATCCTGTCAAAGTCCACTACATATGCCCTGTCGGTGTCTGGCATCACTATATCTTTGTCAGCCAGCCTTATCTCAGTGAGTTTTGACTTTCCGGTGTCAAATGTTATATCACACTCTGTCGGAACTTTAAGTTTTGCCGCCAATGTCGTTCCGGCATCTTCCTGTATCACATCTCCATATATGTAGGTTGTTCTGTCATCTCCCAATGAACTGTCTATCTCCTTATTGTCACATCCACACAGGCAAATCCCCACAATTCCTATCAAAGATAACAGAGCTGCTCTATGTCTTCTGATCATATCCGCCATATATATTCCCCCTTTGTACTCACATCAGTATTTTTCCCTCTGATAATATTATTTTAGCTGGATCCGGCTTTAAGAAACAATCATGCAGATCTTTAAGAAATTCTTAATTTTCCATGTAAAAAAGCTCTGCACAGCGATACCCGCTGCACAGAGCCTTTACTCAACTTCACATATATATGTTTCATTATATCTTCATAAACATGAGCATAAGTATTATTCCCACTAGGGCAAGAACAGCACCTACAAGGAACGCTATTTTAAACCACTTCTCATCACCTGTTACCCTGTCAAATGTATCATCCTCAACCTCAACAAAGCTGAGTGCCGTCATAACCAAAAGTCCCAATCCTGTGAACACTGCCGCCGATGCCGGGATCTGTATAGCCGGTATGACCCACAAAATGAAATACACTACATCACAACCCAGAAATATAAACAATTTCTTTCCATACTTATCTATCATATCCCCGTCTCCTTTATCCGGTATTTTTATCAACCTGTATAATAACACCATCGGCCTGCAGACTCAAGCCCGGCTGTGCCTTCCCTTTAACCTCTTTATTATATCGTCACATCCACATACGGCACTTATCCCCACTGCAATTCCAAGGACGAACAGTATCGTATCATTGCCGCGTGCACCAGCCGTCACCCAGTCCGAGTCAAATGCCGCGCTCAGGGTATAGTATAGCGGTGCTCCGGGAAGAAGTGGTATAAGCCCCACTATCAAATATTGATTTGCCGGTGCTTTCATTATCCTCGCTGCTGCCTCAGCAAAAATTGCTGCCCACAAACTGGCAACAAGTGAAGGAACAAACACATCGTCTACGACCTTTCCCATCAAAATGTACACTACCCATGTACACATTCCATTTATCGCCGCCGGTATCACATTTCTCTTTCCTAGATTGAACATCAAAGCAAATCCCAGTGAACCTAATAGAGCTGTGACAACCTGTATGATCGTTTGCTGCATTTGTCTGCACCTCCTAAATCGTGATAAATACCGCCAGGGCAAATCCGCACGCTATCGCCGCCGCCCAGAGCAGCGACTCAACCAGCCTCAGACTTCCCGTTATGGTATCCCCTACAAACATGTCCTTCACAGCATTTGTCAGAGCAAGTCCCGGTATAAGCAGCATAATATCGCCTATCATTACCTTGTCTCCGTGTATCGGGATAACATGCCCCACCATGCCAATCAGGACTCCCGTAACAAATGAGCACAGAAAATTAAAGAGTATATTGTTTGTACATATCGGTGCAAAATAAACCTGCATCAGCCATATTATGACAGCAAATACCGCCGCTGTCACTCCATCCAATATATTTCCGCCAAAGAATACCGCCAATGCAGCCGCAGCAAGTACACTTCCCACACATACACGAAATCTAGGTGCATTTGCCCCTTCAATCTTCGCTATGTCATCACTGAGTCTTTCCAAGCCAAATGGTTGTGCGCAATACTCCCTGCTCAAAGCATTTATCCTCTCAAGTTTTCGGAAATCCGTCTTTGTTCCGTCTCTGGTTCCCCTGGTCATAGAACACACCGATCCGTCCGGCATGTTCATAGTACACACTAGAGTGGATGTGATCGCAAAGACATCCATGCGATCTGCGCCGTATGCCGCGCCCATTCGTCTGAGGGTGTCCTCCACCCGCTTTACCTCCGAACCATTTCGTATCATCATGGCTCCTATGTCCATGAACAGACTGAGCGTCTTTATATCCTCCGGCTTTCCCGCCATCATATTCATTTGATGTAACTTTACCTTTTCACTATCTCTGTCCGATATACCCATGGTCTGTCATCCTTTTACATTCAGATTAATTCATCGGTAACTGCTGAAAATACTGCTGCCGTCTCAATCATACTCAACCTTAAGCAGACATAGTCCATGCGGCGGAGCCGTAGGTCCGGCAAGCTGCCTGTCCATCCCCGCTATGATCTCCGGCATATGCTCCGCATCCATATGTCCATATCCGATCTCCACCAAAGTTCCGGTGAGTATCCTCACCATGTTCTGCAGAAATCCATTTCCATGAAACCTCATGCGGATATAGTCTCCCTCCTTGACTATCTCCACATCATATATGATTCTCACCGTTGACTTCTTCATTTTATTGTTGCCACAGAAAGATCTGAAATCATGCTTTCCGACAAGATACGATGCAGCCTTTTTCATCGCATCCACATCAAGCACACTTCCCTGAGGTACACACCACACATAATTCCTGTCAAACACAGGTTTCTCAGCTCCCACATACAGTGTGTATTCGTAGATTTTGCCGGTCGCATTCAACCTTGCGTGAAATCTGTCCCCAGCCACAGAAACATCAAGCACACATATATCCGCAGGCAGATATCTGTTAAGATAATCCTTTATCTCACCTGATGTCATATCGGTATTCAGCCTTCCGCTTGCGACCATGGCTCTGGCATGGACACCCGCATCAGTCCTGCCTGCGCCATGGATATCCACCTTTGCTGGTGTCTTCGTATCCCGGATATCTGCGGACATATTCTCCCTACATACATCCGATGTCTTACCGTTATCTCCATGCACCATTTTCGACAACACCGCCTCTATACGGCCTTCAACCGTGTCTGCATTTGTCTTGCTCTCCCAGCCGTGATAGCGGGTGCCATCGTAGCTGAAAGTAAATCTGTAATTTGTCAAATGTATATCCTCCCAAAACGCCTTGGCCGCTCAGATCACAGCAGCAGTGTTGAATCACTCCTGCTCCAGCTTTACCTGCTCACCTGTGTCTGCCTCAAATTCCCTTACCTGTTCAAGCCAATATTGCCTATCTTTATCTGTTATCGGTCTTATGACTTTACAGGGATTTCCTGCTGCTATCACACCATCCGGAATATCCTTTGTGATAACCGACCCTGAGCCTATGACAACATTTGAACCTATGGTGACGCCCGGATTGATGACGGTGTTGCCACCTATCCATACATTATCACCTATTGTAACCGGCTTGCCAAGCTCCACACCGGCATTCCTGATCATCGCATCTATCGGATGACATGCACAGTATATATTGACCCTTGGTCCCAGAAATGCATGATCTCCTATGATTACGTCACACTGATCCAGAACTATCAGCCCTGTATTTGCATAGAAATAATCTCCCACATGTATATTGGTTCCATAGTCGCAATAAAAAGGCGGCTCTATGTAACACTCTTTTCCCATGTGCGCAAATAATTTTCCAAGATACTCTCCGGTTCTTGTCATAGTCTCAGACCTCGGAGCGCTGTTAAACTTATCTACCAGATCCTTTGCCTTACCCTCCGGATCCCAATCCACATATTTATATAACTTACCAGCTTTCATTCTGCCAAGCATTTTCTCTACTCTATCCATAGAATTTTCTCCTCGTATTTATTATGTTTATAACTGACTAAAAGATACCATTGTTTATGTCTGTAATCAACCGCAAATATATGCAAGCTGAAACGAAGGAAGATTAGCGTGATTCATAACCAGCCATTTTCAGGCGATATAAAAAGGCCATGATATTATGTGTGCAATCGATAATGCAGACTGCCTCTCTTTACTGCTTCCTGCCGAGGTGGCGACCGCAGCGCCCTTATTGCGGTCAGAGCCGAGTGCATATGGAAGCAAAGTAAAGTGAGGCTAGGCAAATGTGATTGCACGCATATATCATGGCCTTATACGCTTGAAAATGGCGTCCGTCCTCAATACACATAAATGTACATCCCAAACCAATGCAGCGCAGCCCCCAGCATCACAAAGATATGCCAGATAAAGTGCGCCCCCTTGGTGTCCTTCACAAATGGAATCATGCCAAGCGTATAGACAATGCCACCGCCCACGATCCATCCCAAAAGCGGCTTGTCATTTCTGAACCAGCCCGGAATGAACATGATGGCACTCCATCCGATGACGAAGTACAGCGTATAGTGTATCGGTCTGAACCTGCCCGGTCCGAACACACATATGATGGTGATCCCCGCTATGATAAGTGCCCACTGCACACAGAACAACACTATTCCAAGCACATTTCCCCAGTACACAAGGTACAGTGGAGCAAATGTTCCGCCTATCAGCAGATATATCGAGGAATAGTCAAATCTTCTCCAGAGCCGCTTGACTGCCAGACCGGATTTGTATGAGTGATACAGGCAGCTCATGAGAAACATCAATATCAGTGATATTCCATAAAAACACGATGCCATCACTTTGAGCCCTGTGTCTGACTTCAGGAGAAGAAGGACAAAACCGGCTATTGCAAGCCCTGCTCCTATGCCGTGGGTAACAGCATTTCCCACTTCCTCAAGCACGGTAAGCTTTGGCGGCTCATTCAGTTCCCTATAGTGCTGCTTTTTTGCTCTTTTTGCCTCTTTCTTCTCTTCTCTTCTTTTCTCTTTGTCCAGCTCAGCTTTCTGCTGAGTGCTCATGTCTAATTCCGAGTTCTTTATTTCTGCCATATTTAATCCTAAAACTTCTTTCTATCTATAATTTATACTGCTAAAGTGCCTCAAACACCTGCACCCCGCGTCTCTTCAGCCATATTCTGAACAACGCAGCAATGACAGCTGTCAACACTGCGCTTATTATAAGATATAATGTCGATCCAGTTAGGCTTCTGAGGGCTAAGTATCCTGCTACAAGTACTATAATATACACAAAATTAGATAAAAGAGCAACAAGTACTCCCATGCTCTGTTTCACCACCGCCGCCTCCGATGTCCAGTCAAGCTTTGGCATCTTGAGATTTACCGCGAGCCCGATATAGGCAGTCAGACATACATAAAGGCATGGTATCAAAAGCATCATCACTCCATTTGTCAGGGAAGGTTTCACCACAGCCATCAAAGCCACATCGAGCACCATCGCCGGAACCATCGTGAGTATAACATGCATTCTTATTTTGGCTCTGAGTATCTGCCATGATGTGACTGGAAGCGATCTTACTATCCACAGCGTTTTTCCTTCCAGGGATACGGACGGTGCGGTCAGATCGTTCATGGAGGCTGCCGCACACACAGCTATACATGCCCCAAATACGAGTATACCATCAGGAAGTCCTGGCATTTTCGAGATCATATCCGTTACAGAGTGTCCCTTCACAAGACATACAACCGCCAGAATGAGCATGAGCAACGTTCCAAGCGAACAGTTCAGCATATATATCGCCGATGATGCCAATCTTCTAAACTCTCTGATAAGCAAAGCCATCTCCTGATTCTTTGCCCTGCTTCGCTTCGCCACAAGTTTCTTTGCCGCATGACCTGTCTTTGTCGTAACTATACCGATAAAACTTCGTTCCAGAACTATCCACACAGCCAGTGATACCACCAGCGTTACGACTGCGGCAAACGCAAGCTGCATTATGTTACCCGTGGCTGCGCATCCTATGGAATAGAGAGGATACACTGCCCCCTTTATCTTTGCGCTGTACATTTCACTATTTGCCAGAATATTTGTAAGCATCTTATTTGCATTCATGTATACTGCATAATAACCCGCTATAAATGCCAGTGAGAGTATAACCGTGACATAGCTCTTATTCTTCGTCTTATTGCCTATCTTGCCCACTACCCAGCCAAGTATGCACGAAAGTACCAGAACGACAAATGTCAGGAGGATCATAACTATGACCGCTGAAATCACAGCACCTATCCCCGGATGCGCCACTATCCCATACACTATTATTCCCGGAACCATGGCTGTTGCCGCAAATATCGCGCCCATGACATACACGCCTGCCAGTCTGGAAAACAGTATAGCTCTGACCGGTATTGGAAGTGACAGCATCAGATCATTGTCCCTCGCCTGATAAATGCTTGCATATGTATTGAACACGTTTCCAAATATACCTATGGCAAGGGACATCATAGCCATCATAGCCATATACATCCAGTCTAGTCCCACGGCGCAGAGCTGAGCACACATCGAGTATGCTACGCTGCCAAACATGCTGCCCATGCAGCCGAGTATGAGCGCGATATATATGACTATTCCAAATACCGCAGCGCCTTTGGATTTAGATTTTCCAGTTTTCCGGTCAACAAAAAATCCACTGAAAAGCTGCTTGAGCTGTTTTTTCATCAGTATCTTTATCATGACTCGCCCTCCAGCTCAAGGAACACAGACTCCAGAGATTCGTCTCCCTTCACCTGCTCCATTATGCCCGCCTTCACCAGTCGTCCGCCTTTGATGATCGCCACTTTATCGCACAGTTTCTCAGCGACTTCCAATACATGTGTGGAGACTGTCTCTTATACACATCTCCGAGCCCACGAGACGCGTAGTAATCTCGT
>URJU01000007.1 GCA_900548315.1 uncultured Coprococcus sp.
TTATCGTCGGCAGCGTCAGATGTGTATAAGAGACAGACATATAACATGATAAACGAAATATAACACGCTGATTTTAGAAATACAATTAAATAACTATAAACTATTCAAAAGTATTGAACTCGTATTTTCATACCATTTCAAATGAACGATTATTGGAACTGCAAAAATCAGCTACACAAAAATAAAATTTCACAAGATATAAGGATCATCTGTGGGTAATCAACTTGCTCACGGATGATTTTTATTTATACGGCGTTTTCTAATAGTTGACTTATTGCGGAGTCTGCATTATATATTATAATACAGATAATACAAAAAGGAGGGACACCACATGATCATCGAGCTTGACATGAGCAGTGACACACCCATATATGTACAGCTGCGCAATCAGATAGTAAAGGGAATCGGCAAAGGCGAGATACGGCCAGGCGAAAAGCTTCCCACTGTAAGACAGCTTGCGGCGGATGCCGGCGTGAACACAATGACTGTGAATAAGACATACCAGATACTCAAAAACGAGGGATATATCAGAACTGACCGAAGACTTGGAGCATTTGTATCAGAAAATATCAATATGGACGCCGAGTTCCGTGACAAGCTGGAGTCAGAGTTGGAACTTCTGTCCGCCGAGGCAAGCATAACCGGTATGAACCGGGAAGATTTTCTCAAGTTGTGCGATGAAGTATATTCCAAAATGAAGTCTTCTCCAATCCAAATATCCACTTAAATTACTAGAAAGGAGCAACATATGAGCATAGCATTATTTATCATATTCCTGTTTATGAACTTCTTCATACTGCTCATAATGAAGTTCGTATATACAAGTAATTATTCGTATACCGAAGGAATGCTCCTGGGTGTCCACATTCCAAAGGAACACATTGAAGACGAAACCGTCCTGAATATTATTGATGCTGCCAGACGTAAGATGAACCGGATTATCTGGATAAATCTTATCCTTGGAACAGCCCTGTGCTTTGTCGTGTTCTGGGAGATCATTATATTCATATTGGCATACACTGTCTGGATGATCGCATTCTGTTTCTGGATAACATATGCAAACAACTCCGCGCACAGGAAAATGCATGCCCTAAAGATGAAAAATGATTGGGTGGTCCCTGATCAAAGAAGAAAACGTTACATTGATACAAATGTGTCAACCCAGATCGGCAAAAGTGAGATCAGTTTCAATTATCATGGAATAATAATCCTTGTAGAGCTCATTTGCCTAGTGCCATTTGTGATAGGGAAAAGTGCGGTCATATCAACCACAATGATAATAATGGGACTCTGCTCCGTCCTGATATCACTTACATCCATGATATTCCACATATATGTAAACCGACACGAGCGAACTGTGTACAGCTCGGATACCCAGCTCAACCAGACCGTCAATAGAACCATGAAGATATACAAGGGACTTGCAATGCTGATTCTTTCGGCAACAAATGCTGTCGCATGGGTATATATCACTATTGACACCCTGATTCATTGCATATCATCAGCCAGTAAGTCCCGGCAAATTTCGCTTTCTGATATCCTAAATTTCAAGGGTGCGCTTGTAGATGTCTCGCTGTGCAGCTCCGCACTCTATGTCTATATATTTATCCAGACTCTCGCAGCCATCGGATTGTTTACGCCTCTCCTCATGGCTCAAAGCAGAAAACGTGAACTCTTGGCAGCCGACACCCAGCCTCTCTACGTGGATGACGACGAATACTGGAAAACCGGATATTACTACAATCCTTCCGACCCGCATGTGCTGGTTCAGAACAGATTGCAGAGTGGAAATTATACATTTAACTATGCCACCAGGAGCGCAAAGATTTTTACAGGACTTACATATATCCTTATCACCGCCTGCATTGTCTGGACGATAGGCGTGCTTGTGCCATTCATAAACGTGCGTATCGACACCCAGCTTGACTCTGACAGACTCATCGTCTCCGCCGCCATATACTCGTCAGAGGTTTACTTTGATGACATCGAGGAGGTTCAGCTTCTGAATGAACTGCCAGACGATGATTTTGTTCGCACAAACGGAGGTGCCACCGATGAATACCTGATCGGCCATTTCAAGAGCAGCACCTACGGCAAATGTGAGCTGTATGTATACGCAGACAGTTATCCCATCATCATGATAAAGACAAGGGATGAAGTAATATTTATGAACACTAAGGATTCTGATGATACTTATTCTATCTTCGAATCCTTACATTCATGAGATAACGCCAAAACAGGTACAATAGATAAGACCATCATGCATTTTAACACTAAATACATGATGGTCTTTTGATCTGTTCACGCATAGCCATTCCGTCTATGCTATCATTTTCTTAAGAAATGCTCCCTGTTAGGATACTCCTGCCTGAACGCCGCCAGTGCGGCACTCTGAAGTATGGCAAATTCCTTGTCCATGTGCAGCATGTGCGGCGCGTCAAATGCGATGGAGCTTATCTGATCTGCGATCTTCTTCGCCACGCCCTCATCCGAGAGCTGCCCCATGCCAAATGCTATGGATGTGAAACCTCTGCCGCCTCTGCTCACCTCGATGAACCTTAAAAACGCATTCCTGAGTTCATATAGCAGTATCTCCTGTTCCTCGGCACTTCTCCTGTCTGCGTCGAACAGGCAGAGCTTGCTTATGATCTCCACAGCCTGTTTCTTTTTCTGACCTCCGATATCAACAGAGCCGCCCTCCGATATGTATTTGAGCTCCATAAGGCAGCCCACAAATGCATCATTCTTCGGCTTTCTCTTGCCATATCTCGCCGTCCACAATCTCTGACGGAAGACAGTAGACGAACCGGCGCTGTCACCGTCTATATCCGTGCTGTTATTTTCTAGCAGTTCAAGTCTCTTATCTGCATCCGTTTCTTTGTAAAATTCTTCTATCCAGCTATTTTCCATATGTATCCTTCCCGAATATATAATTAGATCTGTATCTCTACATTAGTTCTCTATAATTTTTCCAGACAGATCTTCGCCATCACTTATCTGTGCAGGAAATCATCCACGCTGTCAACATCGACCTTCCAGTAAGGCGACACGTAATATTTGCCCTCGTCAAGATTATGACCATCAAGGCTGTTTCCCTTGAAGAGATCAACTGCCAACCGCGCTATCTCTCCCGCCTGGGCCTCTTTGTCATTGTAAACTGTTCCCTGCATGGTTCCCTGCTTTATCGCCTGGAGAGCATCATCAAGTCCGTCTATTCCAAAGATCACAGGCCATCTGTCGCGGCTTATATTTGAGTTATTGTACGCCTCAACTGCGCCCAGCGCCATCTCATCATTGTTGGATATGACAAGCTCTATCCGACTGCCATATTGACTTATGAGCTGCGTCATCCTGTTCTCCGCCTGGCCTCTGTTCCAGTCTGCAAACTGATAACTGAGTTTCTCAAGCTCCACTCCCTTATCCATTATTGTCTTCACCGAACAGTCCGTTCTGCTTATGGCATCCTGGTGTCCGGCCTCGCCCTCCAGAAGAACATACTGTATCTTGCCATCACCGTTGCGGTCCACTTCGCTGTGATTCTTTATATAATTTGCCGCAATCTCGCCCTGCATATCCCCGGATTCTTTTGCGTCACAGCCAACATAGTAGAGCTTTTCCCACTGCATCAGGTCATCACGCACCGGCTCTCTGTTGAAAAAGATCACTGGTATATCACTCTGCCTTGCTGACTTGATAATATTTGCCGGTGCAGTTCTATCTACAAGATTCACACACAGCACATCGCAGCCTGCATCTATCATCTCATCAACTATCTCATCCTGCTCATGCTGATCATTATCACCACTTCTCACCGATACTATCACATTCATGTCTGTGGTCTCCATAGTCTTAAGCTGAGATTTCACCTTTTCAATCATGGCATTTATGAATGGATCATCTGCTGTATAAGTGACCACCCCGACTCTCATGGTTTTGTTTGATTTTTGTTTGCTGCTGTCGCAGCCCATAAGCGAGACTATCATCGCAGCTGCCAGCAAAAGCACATATATTTTTCTTCGTTTCTGTCTACTCATATGAATATAAAAACCTCTCTACATCATCGGAGAACAAATCGTCACTGTATATTATCTTTATGCCCTCCTCCCGACTCTTCATCGTATACAATCTGCTGTTCAGACCCTTTGCTACCTCTGTCACACTGGCATAGCCAACACCGTAACCATCAGGAATAACAAGGCACTTTATCTTGCCCGCATCAAGCAGCGCCACAGATTTTACGCTGGTTCCCATTCCATATATCTGGGCACCATTGTACATACCGTTATCCGCATTCTCTCCCATCTCATCAATCGCATATGTGTCCATCACAACCATGTAGTCCACCTTTCCCAGAATATCCACAATGCCACATATGTTCTGATTGCCACATCGGCTGTACACCCAGCTCACCTCGCATCCGGTTCCTTCTATCGCATCCATAAGTCCTGCTTTTCCGCTCACACTTCCCTCTGTCTGGGAATATCCAGTTATAATGCCTATGCTTTTGCCACGGAGTCCGTCCGCATCATTTGCCCTGATCTGTTCTCCAAGGGTATATCCTATCTTGTAGTTGTCAGGTTTGATCGTAACAAATCCCGAGGCGCCATCTTCACTGTATGCATCCTGGGTTATAAGTACAAATGGTACATCGCCAAGCTGTCCCAGCATATCCGATGTATCCTCGCCCGGTGCCGGACAAATTATGAATGCATCTACATCATTTTCAAGCTGTTCATCTATTAGCTCCTTCTCATCCTGGGCTGACTCGATATCATCAGTGTTGCATATGATAAGATGGATATCATTGACATTTGCTGATTGTTTTAGTCCATTTATAAGTCCATCCCACCTCTTATCACCGGAATTTGAAAGTATGACCGCTACTCTTTTCTGAGGTACATTTTCCCGGAATATCTGGTGTATAAAGAATCCGGCTATAACCACCAGAAACAGCTCCGCGATCAGAAAGGTTATCTTACTCTTCTTCATCTGTCACCATCCCCCTTCCAAAATCCTGCCTCTCAAGTCTCTCTCTGTTCTCCTCCGTGTAAGGAATGGCTGGAATGTGAATGACAACCTTTGTTCCCTCGTCCGGCTCACTGTACACCTTTAATCCATATTCACTGCCAAACATCAGCTTTATCCTGGAGTGAACATTGATAACACCCACTCCGGAGCCATGCTTTGGCACCTTATTGTTGTCCACAAGGATGTTCCGGGCAACCTCCTCCGACATACCCATGCCATTGTCCTCAACTGAAATGTATATGTCGTCGCCCTTCTTCTCACCGCGGACAGTTATCTTGCCGCCATCGTCCTCATCCATGTTGCCCACACCGTAGTATATTGCATTTTCCAGGATTGGCTGCACGATAAGCTTAACTGTACAATAGTCATTTATCTCTTCATCTATGATAAATTCTGTTGCAAATCTTTCTTTATATCTTACCTTCTGTATGTTCATGTAACTCGTGCTGTGCTGGATCTCATCCGCTATCCTTATGACGGTTCTGCCCTTTGACAGACTTATTCTGAGCAGCTTTGCAAGCTCAGATATCATAAATACTGCATCTGTATTTCTGTTCGCCTCCACCATCCATGTTATGGACTCCAGTGTATTATACAGGAAATGCGGATTGATCTGACTCTGGAGCGCATCCATCTCACTCTTTCTCCGCTCATTCTGCTGTCTGATTATCTCCTGCATCAGAACCTCTATCTGCTCATAGGATTTCTTGACCGAATATCCCAGATGCCTTATCTCGGATGATCCTCCAATATATATATCCGTGGTTCCACCTGTCTCATATGACTTTACTGATTCATTCAGCTTAAGTATAGGCTTTGAGATTTTCTTTGTTATGATCCTGTTTACCCACAAGAGCATCATAAGCAATATCACAACCGTAGTTATGATGTAATATCTGTACTGATTGATGCTGGCAGTCTGAACACTTTCCGGGACAACTCCTATGATCTTCCATCCAGTATAGGCTATACTACTGACAACAACATTTTCTTTGCCTCTCGACATCTTGATCTCATATGTACCGTCATCATATCTCGCTGCCTCTGTACTTTCCTCTATGAAAAAGCCTCTGTCTATCTCTGCTCTTCGCGGATGGTATATGATATCTCCGTCACGGTTGCACAGATAATAATAAGTCTCACTTGAAGAATCATTGATCCTTGAAAGAGCCTCCTCGATCACAGAATACTTCATATCTATCAGAAGCACGCCGTTTACCGGCTTATCTCCATCATTGATATCAACGGAACGGCTGAGGGATATGACCCAATAATACCTGTTGGCGCCATCTTGAAACAGATCTTGTATATGAGGTGTAGAAAAGTGCATATTCTCTATATCTTCAGATGCATTCTTGTACCATTCCTGTTCCTCGACATTAACCTTATCCTTCTGCACTGCAACCGGCTCCGCAGCAACAAGCTTCCCGGAATTGTCGTACAACGCCATACTCTGCACTTTGTCAACATTCACCTCATATAAAAGGCTGAACTGTCTGCTGAACTCCTGACTGGAGATGTCATATTCCTGGATAATGTTATAATTCACTCCATTAGATATCTGTCTGATGCCTGCCAGGTCTGTATCCACTTTATCCACAGTACTCTCTATCATGCTTTCTGCATTTGACACTGCAGTCTGCTTTATCGCAAGCTTGAATCTATTGTAAATAAGAAATCCCATAACAACAGTTGTGGTTATCGTCAGTCCTGTGAGCACCGCCATGATTATTGACTGTATGTCAAATCCTATAAATCTGCCATGATGAAACCAGCCTCGCAGCCTCGCGCGCAGAGAATATTTATTTTTCTGCTTTTTGCCCTGAGCACCCTTCTTTTTCTCTCTGATCTTCAAAACAATTCTACTCCCATTATACTTTCTCTGCTCTACTTATTCCCCGTATGTTCAGTTCTATACTTTGATGGCGACATTCCAAATCTCTTCTTGAACACATAGCTGAAGTAATTTGCATCCTGATATCCAACCTGCTCTGCTATCTTATAGCTCTTCTCATTTGTCTCAAGTATGAGATTGGCTGCGTGATCCATCCTGTAATCCGTCAGATATGAGATAAATGACTTGCCTGTCTCCTTCTTGAACACCGATGAAAAATACGAATTGGACACACCAAGCTCTGAGCACACCGTATCCAGCGACAGATCAGGCTCCATATACCTGTCAACTATCATATTCTGGGCATCCGTTACCATTCTTCTGGACGTATTATTTCTGGCATTTTTCAATTCCTCGCTGATCGCCATGGATGTGTCTATGAGCCATGCTGTGAGTGTGACTTCATCCATCTCCGGAACCTTCTCGTATGGGTTACTGATTCCACCTGAAAAATTGTCAAAATCTATAAAATTATTTGCGCAGAATCTGTAGAATGTTCCTACCATCTCCATGAGTGTCAGCTTGTACCTGTTCATGGTCTGTGCAGATCTGTGCAGTTTCTCTATCTCATCATGTACTGCGCCCTCAATGGCATCTCTTTTGCCAAGATATATTGACTTGATAAGCTCATGCATATTTGCATCTTCATACTGTACTGCTGCCTTCTGCTCCTTCGGTGCGATCTCAGCAATGTTTATAGCCCTCTGGGTTCCGTATAAAACCCTGTATGATACAGCTTCCCTGGCACCCTCATACGAATTGTTGATATTCAGAAGACTGTCGCACACTCTGCCAATCCCGGCAGTAACCACTGCGCCCATGACTCGGTAAGCCCATCTGCAGAATCTGTCACAGGCATCCGTCAGCTCTGCCATGGCATCCTCTGAGGCTATCTCGATGATGAGCACTGTGTTGCCCAAATATGTAAATACCTTGCATTTCCATGTATCAGCAATTCTGTCCTTGATCTGCTGTTCCACAGACATTGACAACAGAAGTGGGTTCATTCCATCTGGAACGTGATGCTCCGATGTATGGAAAACTGCACAGCAATAAAGCGGTCCCTTCATATCTATCTGATATGCTGCAAGGAATTTCTCATAATCCGACTCACTCACTCTGCCCTCTATCAGGGATACAAACAGATTTGTCTGAAGAACAGGCAGAGATGCATTGAAATAATTTGCAAGCTTTTCTACATTCAGTTTCTCCTCCCTCTCCTTGTCCAGAGAGTTCTTGACCCTCTTCAGGCAGTCTGAGAGTTCTAAGGCATTTATAGGCTTGAGCATGTACTCCTCTATCTCAAGGTGCACTGCCTCCTTGGCATACTCAAACTCATCAAATCCTGTGAATATGATGATGTGTATATTCTGATAATCATTGTTGAGCCGCCTGGACAGCTCAAGACCGTCCATATACGGCATCTTGATGTCCGTTATGACCACATCCGGCTGCAGTTTCTCCACTAATTCAAGAGCCTTAACACCGTTGTTGGCACTTCCCACAACATCAAATCCGAGCATATCCCAGTGGATCTTTCTCTCTATAACATCTATAACCTCTTCCTCGTCATCGACAAGGATAACCTTGTATTTATCCATATAACAGAAGTCCTTTCTATATATCAAATGCCACCCGGTTCACCGGTCTTTTCCAGACTCGCAAGCCCGCACAGTCTCGCTTTTGTCTGGCTTTCATCAAACGATTGCAGGTTCATTATACCAAATGTGGTCGTAGTTTTGTGGATTTTCTCTTTTTGAACACAAAATTGTATCTTTTATGCCCAATATTAGCTATTCCGCCACAAACTTCCAAAAGCTTGTATCTTTTCCGCAAAGTCACGCAAAAGCGAAAACCTCACCACCCTTATCGCGGGCGGAGCAGTGTGCAGATAAAAGCAAGCTGAAGTGAGGGAAGGGGAACACTCGTCCAGAAATTCACAATATATAAATATCTCCACAGCCCAGCCTTCTGTGCATGCGCCTGCCACTTTTATGCATGCCACCTAATCGATAGCTAGACGCGACTGAGTTTCAATGATTTTTGCTAAGGCAGAGCGCGCAAACGCCCTTATCGCGCGCGGCGCCGCATGCAGATAAAATCATTGGAGCGAAGGAAGCGGCTGCGTGATTAGGTGGCATGCATAAAAAAGTGGCATAGATGCACAGAAGGCGTCCGTCAATCCACATGCCTTGCGTCATGCGTGCACTTCGTGCACTTCACAAGGAATCCTCCCGCTTATGCGGGTCCCTCCTTATGAAAAAAACCGCTCAATCAATCCTGTAGACGATCCGAGCGGCTTTTTATATAAAGGTTTTGTGAGAGTTAAATTTGTTATTCCTTACTTCTTCTGTACATACTTGAGACAGTCAAGAGTTACAGCGGCAAGGATGATGATACCTTCGAATATGAACTGAAGGTTTGTATCAATACCAAGAATGGTAAGTGAGTAGGTAAGTGATGTGAAAATAAGAACACCAGTTACAACACCGGAGATCTTACCGATACCACCTGTGAATGAAACACCACCAACAACGCAGGCTGCTATGGCGTCCATATCCCAGCCCTGTCCATAAGCTGCACTACCTGAACCAACCATTCTGTTACACTCAAGCCATGATCCGAATCCATAAAGGATACCGGCAAGGATGAATGCGCCAAGTGTTACCTTGAAAACTGATATACCTGAAACTGCTGCTGCCTCTGGGTTTCCACCTACAGCGTACAGATTCTTACCAAATGTAGTCTTGTTCCAGATGAACCATACTACTACGATTGCAACTACTGCCCAAATGATAATAGTTGGGAAACTTCCTATTGTTGGGATGAACATATTTGGTATTGCTGAATCAATAGCACCAAATGAAACACCCTTTGTCGCATATGTTACAAGTCCGAAGATGATCAGCATGTTAGCCATTGTTGAAATGAACGGATGCATCTTATACTTCGCCATGAAGAAACCTGCAATACTTGAAAATACTGTTGTGAGGATAATACATGCAACAAGTGCAAATATTGCTTTTCCTACAACCGGCATACTTGAGAAATCAAATATGTGTCCAAACACACCACCTGTATTTGCACCATTGTGCATGATAATGGTAGCTGTAACCATACCCATACCAACCATACGTCCAATCGAAAGATCGGTACCGGTCAGGAGGATAAGTCCCGCAACTCCGAGTGCCAAGAACATTCTAGGTGATGCCTGCTGAAGTATGTTCAGTATATTGGTAACTGTGAGGAGCTGTGTGTTCTTCACAATTGGAGTGATGATACAAAGTGCAATGAATATCAACACGATTACTATATACAGACCGTTCTTGTAAAGGAACTGTGTTGTGTTGAATGTGTACTTGTAATTCTCAAATTTCTGTGCTCTGCTCTGCATGAATGTGTACTTGGACATTCTAAGGAGATCTATCAGATGATACTTGTGTGAAAATGCATCATGCTTTCTGTCCTTAATCTCCTGAAGTCTTGACTCATGTGTCATCTGTGCATCAAAGAGCTTGTTCTTGTATACATATTTCTCGTCCTTGATCTCTTCCGGATCCGAGAGTTTTGCAAGTGTCTGCTCATGCTCTGTCTTGAGTGTTGCCTTTACTCTCTCATAGGACTCATTTTCTGCTGCCTTCTCAGCCTCGCAGCTTGCCACTACCTTGCTGTAGTACTCGCTGTCATAATGCTCCTTAAGGTATCCCTCTGCGTCAGCGATAAGCTTTGCAACTTTATCCTTGTTGGCTGCCTCAACTGCCTTTGCCTTTTCCAGGGCTGCCTTATCCTTTGCGATTACGCTATCCTTTTCTTCCTTTGATAAATTCTTATCTTCCTTTGCGATAGCTATATGGTTCTTCAAACTACGAACCTTGTCAGATCCATCAACTCGAAGTTCATCGATCTGAGCCTGTATCTTTCCAACATATTCATCAATCGGCTTAAGGAGTTTTTCCTCTGCATCAGCCGAAAGGATCATATTTTTATCTGCCATATCCATGCTCCTCTCTATTACAAATATTTAGCACTAAGTCTTAACAATTCTTCCTGATTGGTCTCCTTGGTATTTACAATTCCGGCAAGGTGTCCATTTGACATAACACCTATACGGTTTGTGATACCCAGGATCTCCGGCATCTCAGAGGAGACAACTATGATAGTCTTGCCCTGTTTTGCCATGTTGATTATAAGTTCATATATTTCATACTTAGCTCCTACATCGATACCTCTTGTAGGATCATCCATCATGAATACATTTGGTGAACGCTCAAGCCATTTTCCGAAGATAACCTTCTGCTGGTTACCACCGGACAGGTTGGCGATCATATCGTCAGGTCCCATACACTTGGTGTGCATGACCTTGATCTCCTCAGCTGTGGCACGAACCATGCTGTCATGTGACAGTGCCACGCCGCTCTTGTAGTGGTTCATATTTGCAATGGTGGTATTGAAGGTGATATCTGCCTTGAGGAAGAGACCATTTGCCTTTCTCTCCTCAGTGATGAGGGCAAATCCGTGATCCATAGCATCCTTTGGACCGGTGAAGTTCATGATCTTGCCACCATACATTACATTTCCTGCTGCTCTTGTACGAATACCAAATATAGTTTCCAGGAGCTCTGTACGGCCTGCGCCAACCAGACCATAGAGACCGAATATCTCGCCCTTCTTCACATCAAATGTAATGTTCTGGAGCTTTGGTGCATACTTTGTGGAGAGTCCCTGTACTGAGAGGATCGTCTCACCCGGCGTATTGTCAACCGGTGGGAATCTGTTATCAAGTGAACGACCAACCATGGCTGATATAAGCTCATTCATGTTGGTGTCCTTGCTGTCCTTTGTCATGACCAGACTACCGTCTCGGAGAACTGATATCTGATCACAGATCTCGAATATCTCGTCCATCTTATGTGAGATGTAGATCAGGGAAATTCCCTGCTCCTTGAGCTGTCTCATCATCTTGAAAAGCTTTGCAACCTCAGGTGCTGTCAGCGATGATGTAGGCTCATCAAGTACGATTACCTTGGAATTGTACGAGATAGCCTTTGCAATCTCACACATCTGTCTCTGGGAAACTGACATTCTCTTCATCGGCTGTGTAAGATTGACCGTTATACCCAGCTTTCTGAACAAGTCTGAAGCTTCCTTCTTCATACGGCCCTCATCGATGACTCCAAGAGAGTTCTTTGGATAACGTCCAAGGAACAGGTTGTCAACAACGCTTCTCTCAAGACACTGATTTAATTCCTGATGAACCATCGCAACTCCATTCTCGAGTGCATCCTTAGGACCAGAGAAATTTACTTCTTTTCCATCTAATATTATTGTGCCTTCGTCCTTCTGATAGGTTCCGAATAGACACTTCATCATTGTCGATTTACCGGCACCATTCTCACCCATAAGTCCCATGATTGAACCAGGTTTAACGTTCAAATTAATATGGTTAAGGACCTTGTTTCTGCCGAATGATTTGCTCATGCCTTGAATCGATAAGATGTATTTATTCTTATCTTCTGCCATATCTCTACTTCCTTTTCTTCGTAAAAGAAGGGTATCAAATGTTTAGTCTGACACCCCTCTGAGTTAAATCATTTCCTATTGATCAATCATCCAGGTAACTTATATTACTTAGAGAGAATTGATGTGTATGATGCTGCATTGTCTGTCTTAACCATGTTGATTGCAAATGCATCGTACTCGCCTGGGTTACCAAGACGGTTTGTGATGTTAGACTCTGTCTGACCATCACCACCGATGTAATCTACATTCAGGTTAAGAAGGTCATCGTAGTTCTGAAGAAGTGGCTGGTATGTTGAGCTCAGGAAGTTATCTGAAGCGTTGTAGATATCAAGCCATACCTTCTTGCTTGGGCTCTTGCTTGAGTCAAGCTGCTTTGAAACCTTGTCATAAACCTTTGTTGAATCTGTGAAATCCTGATAGTTGTCTGCTGTTACTGCAATGTTCAGTGCGTAGTATGATCTCTCGTCTGCGCTGTATCTGTAGTCAACACCTTCCTCAAGCTGGTTTCCAGCCTCGTCTGCTGTACCGATACCAGTATCAATATCTACACCATCAAGTGCGTTACGGAGAACTCTCAGTGTCAGGTAAGCCTGAACATCTGCATGCTGTGAAATTGTTCCGCCGTAGCCCTCTGCGATTGCTGCAACTGCATCGCTGTTAGCATCGTATCCAAATGTAGGAACCTTTGCGTCCTTTGCCCAAGCATTGAACATTGACATTCCCATACCATCGTTATTTGAAACAACTACATCGATCTGATCACCAAATGATGCTGTCCATGTTCCGATCGCATTACCAGCTGTAGCTGCATCCCATGTAGCTCCTGCTGAGTTCTTCATCTCCTGTGATGCAAGCTCTCTGATCGTATATGTCTTGCCGTCAACATCAAGCTTAGCATCCTGTACTACTGTTGCCTTACCATCTACGTTTGTTCCAGCTGGTGTTGAATCAACTGCTCCACTTGCATCAACGCCTGTGCCAAGTGCTGAACGAACACCTCTTGTACGTGCGATTGAATCATTGTGTCCGATATCACCGATTGCAAGTACATATCCGATGACGCCATCGCCGTTACGATCGATCGTTGCTGCGTTTGCCTTGATGTAATCAAGAACCATCTGACCCTGAAGCTCAGCACCCTGATTAGCATCAAATCCTACATAATATGTGTCCTTGTTGTAGTTAAGGGCATCCTTGTCAAGCTCTCCTGTTGAACTGTTGGATGGCTGACGGTTGAACCAGCAAAGTGGCTTGTCCTTGTTGGCTACTCCACTGCTTGCGTTTCCGCCACTTGAGCTTCCGCCTGATCCACATCCTACCATTGATAAAGCAAGTGTTGCTGCTGCTGCTACAGCTAAAATTCTTCTTTTTCTCATATTACATTCCCTCCTGTGTTTTGGCTTTGTGTGTTTTATTTTTTCGTCTTGCCTCATTGACTGTATTCATTATAATTTGACAGGGGTTTTGAAAGAATAGAATATTTTTGGATTAATTAGCAAAATTTTGTGATTTATTGAAATTTTTATAGATATTTTCACCAATCTCAGTTGGTTAATAGTGATATATCAGGTGTATTTTTTGCTTAATACGGGTAAAATTGCATATTGAGTTGGGCAATTTTGATTTATTCAACATTTTTGGAATGGCGTTGGCGGCAGTTTCTGTAACGAAAAGAGTGGGTATTCAGCTCACACCCACTCTTTTCCAATTAGTTTAATATAACAATTTACATGTTCACATTCAGATAATTTCCACAATAAGGACATTTGCTTGAATATCCAGTAGCTGCGCGGAAACTCGAACCACAGTTTGGGCATCTGACCGCCACAAGTCTCAGCTTATCCGGTGCCACCGGCTTGTCGTCCATGAGTTCTTCCTCACCCGGAAGCCTCTCATCCCTTACCGAATCCGGATCATAGCCGTATTTGCCGTTGTACTCGAATATGTCTATCGTCAGACCTATCGGGTACATACCGGCACCCCTTGTGAATCCCGTTGGTATTATAGCCTCCCGCTCGACATGGTAGCTGTCAAAGTAATGCACGATCGTGTCCATCATGTATGTATTGTTCACCCTAACAGAAGTATTCTCCGTGTATCCATATATCTTTGCAGGATACCTCACGCCCTTTTTCACTATCATCTTCTTGTTGTGGACCAATATCGCCACCACTATGTCCATTCCCCCACCGA
Source organism: uncultured Coprococcus sp. (assembly GCA_900548315.1). Classification (GTDB taxonomy): domain Bacteria; phylum Bacillota; class Clostridia; order Lachnospirales; family Lachnospiraceae; genus Coprococcus. The sequence continues at coordinate 14,636 of URJU01000007.1, forward strand.
TCAGTAAGAAACTTCCCGGAAGGCTCAGCATAGCCAGAGGGAATTTGCCAGGCTCCGCCACAATTGCAAGTATAATTCCCACGAAAACACCGACAGCAAGAAATATACTGCCAACCAAAACCACTACCTTATGAGCTGCATTCATACCATTTCTTCCTTTCTCAAGTATCTGCAAAAACCACCGATTCTCTGCTCATACCATGTCTACATCACCATCTGCCAGATTATGTACAATACAAGCAAGTGTCCCGGATAAAATGCATAACAGAAGTATTTAAACCACTTCTTATGGTATCCCAGTTTTCCATTGTATAGCCATACCACCGGCAATGCGATGAGCGCAAACGCCTGCTGCGGGAACTCAAAGTTATGTCCCGCTATACTAAACGTATAACAATATCCGCTAAGCAGCTGTGCATTGATGTAATACATACACACGAGCTGTGCTATCAATTTCCATGGTTCCTTGCCCCGGAACAGATAGAACATTATAACCATGACAACTCCCGCTCCATAGAAATCAACCATAGTGATCGTTCCTATCACATATCCCACAAGAGTCACAACAATCGCAACCGGGATCCACAGCCATACCTTGCCCGTTTTCCTTACCTTGTCTATCAATGCTATCAGCAGTAATCCTATGAGAAATGTCCAAAGTACATTCTGATGAAACAGATACAGGACACTGTCTCCGGACACAAGATCAAACGGAACTTCAGATATCACCGCAAATATCAGCATTCTGCACAGATATCTGCGGAAATTACTGGTGTGATAAAATCCCTCAACTATCATAAAGGCAAATATCGGAAATGCTATTCTTCCTATGCACGTAAGTATATCCACATACGGAAACAACGTTGCCCACATATGATCACTGAGCATACATGTCATCGCAATGATATGCAGCATACAGGAGCTGAATACTCCTGCCTTTATATTCCAGGACTTTTTCCCCGGATCAATCATTTTACCATTCTGTATATCCGTCATATTGGTTCCTCCTCTTTATAATGTGCCGCCAACTCCTTCGCCCTTGTTAAATCCGAAGATGGCGCAGCATATCAGATCTATGATAAACAATACCGACAATGTGATACATATAATGTTCTGTACTTTTTTGCTCTTGGAATTCAGAAATTCACTGAGTTTCGGTGCCGCTATATACACTCCAAACAAGCTGCCCAAGCCAAATGCAAGAAGCCCCACAAGACATATTCTTCCATTTACATTAAGGAACTCGTTCTTGTAATCCCAATACTGTGAGTTAAAGAAGAAATCCAGTGCCCAGCTCGCTATGAATTCTATGATTCCACATACCACCATCGCCATAGCGAACAGTTTCGCCTTATCTGCCTTGAAACGGTCAAGCAGGAATATGATAGCAACGCCGCCGACTCCGTATACAGGCAGCCACGGTCCATACATGGTTCCACGGTTTACAAGAACATGATCCATAACTATATAGAGTACGACCTCCCACAGCCATCCTATAAAACAGAACACAAAGAAGAAGAAAATGAAGTCCCTAAGACTGTATTCACTCTTCACCTTCATTCCCTCGGGAACCTCGACCGCAACATCCTGAAGAATATAGATCGGCTTAGTCCACACCTCAGCAACTCCCGCGTCTCCTGCCGACTGATATGCAGCCTCGATAGCCTTTTTGTTATACGGTGCAGCATTGAATGCTGCCTCAACAAAATTTTCCACACCTATATTCTGTCTGAACCAGAAGTACATCTCCACATCAAGCTCCATCTGAAATGGCACTGCTACCAGAAGGCCTGCAACCGGTATAGCCTTGATTATCCACACATGGATGCATGACAGATCCGTCAGAAACATTTTCCACTTATAGCCTCTGGTCATCTCCCTTGACATATTCTTCGCATCTCTCCACTTGAGCATTGGATTTTCCGCCAGGAGATATGGAACCATCCTATACTGGTAATACTTGTACACACCACCGACTATCGTGAGCCACCAGAGCATCATAGCAACATTGTAACAGAACATGACCCACATAAGTCTTAGCACATAGTGCCTATGGAAAGGCGCAAATATTCTGTTGACGGACACCTTGTCACTATACCTGCACTCCATGGCATAACGGCATTTGCCCACTATCGCCGCACTCTGTATAAAGAAGTGGACAACAGCCATGATAAGAGCAGATATCAGCAGCATAACTATGACCTCGCCGGGATTCCTCTTCACATATGCCGTGTTGGCACCTAAAAGCTTGATGATCCAGGTCTGTTTCACCGTCACCGAGTCTATCACACGGGCTACTGTCTCGGCTTTTTTCTCCGACATATGCTCAATCATCGGCATATTCTTTACATACTCCTTGAGTATGGTCACATTGTCTGCCTCATGCTCGGTCTCCTGCCCAAGCACCTGATCTATTCCCTTAACGAACTTTGTCTGGGAAGAATCATCTACCCCAAGATAAGAGAAAATAAAACACACAGCGATCATAGCCATCCAAGCCATAAGTCCACGCTTAAATACCGTGTTCCACGCTCCCTTTCTGAGCTGTTTCCTGTTCCAAGTCATTATAATACATTCTCCCTTTTTAGAATTTTAACTGTTATAATCTTATTCCTATATACCACATTAAACAGGGCAAGTTTCGAACCTCATAACCAGAATAATGGCTCAATTGATTTTATATTGCATATCAGGAGAATATGAAATCAATTAAGTCAATCTCTGCCTTCTCCGTTTTCACAACATCCCTAGATGAAGTCAAACGTCGCCTGCTCATAAGAAAGTTCCTGATATTCCAACTCCTCCTGATCCGTCTTGCTGGTGTAGTCCACAACGACTGTCTGCTGCTTTCCGCCCACCATCTGCTGTCCCAGGATATAGTTCACATCAAAGCGTCCTGTGATGGCCGGTGTGGCACCACGGGCTGGCACGATAAGCTGTACATGGTTTGCTGCCAGCATGGCAAATATAGGCTCCCAAATATATATATCCTTAGCAGCACCAAATGGGTTGTCGATAAATATAGTCTTAGACTGTACCGACTCCTCAGGTGCCAGACTGTACATTCCGGCAATGTAGTTGATGACAGCAACCAGAAACTGAATGTAGATTCCCTGAGACTGTCCCGTACTTCCAACAGCCTCCTCATATCTGAGATAACGGCTCTGTTCCTTTATTCTCTCCCTCTTGTAGAGGTTAAGCTTTATGGAGTTCATATCAGTTACCATAACCCCGAACAGTTTCTTGAGTCCAAGACATTCACGTATATACTTGATCCTCTTTCTCTCATCCTCGTAGACGTCCGCCCCCTTCACTATATCATCTATATAGTCAGACATTCTCTGCTTTACAAATTCATCCTTCACGTAAGGTATTGTGAGATCCACCATCTTAATGACATCGTCCCCCACGGTGATACGTGAAAGTTTTGGAAGTTTTTCAAGCTCCGTCTTGACATCCATACATCTCTGTACACACTGATTCTCAAAGTTTTCCTTGATGGCAACCATGTCCTCGATGCCCTTCTCGACACGCTCTTTCTCCAGCTTGATGAACTCAATGATCTGAAGAAGATTTGCCAGAAGTTCCTTTGCCTGACTGTAGGTATCAGGAACCTGCACATCCTGTCTGATCGTATTTGCCATCTCGAACACACCCATCTCCACAAGCGTATCCGCGGTCTGTCCCTTGAATCTCATGATCTCATTCTTTGCGCGGTCAAGAGCCTTCATGCTCCTGTCGTACTTCATAAGACTTGTCTCAAATAACTGTCTGAGGGTATCCATGTCCTCATCAAGCACATTTCCACCTGAGACATCTATATCGTTGGTATCGACGATTCTCTTTACATCCTTATACAGGTCAACCATGAAACCATACTGCTTATAATAGTCGCTGTATGCCTTTTCAGCCTCTTTGAATATGCGGTTCATATCAGCAAGCACCACATCTCCATTTGCAATGGCTGTGTCTGCATCAGCTACGGATATATCTTCACGCACATAACTGTCATTACCATAGGTTCTGTTGATGTTTTCTATGGCATACTCTATACTTCCTTCCAGCTTGCTGTATGCCTTCTGATCAGCCTTCTGCTGCTGCATGAGAGACGCTGCGATCAGCGTAAGTCTCGCCAACTCATCATCCATCTCTCGGAGATTATTCTCCGATGTCGGATAAAGCTCCCCTTCGCCATCAAATTGAGCAATATCAAAGCCTCTCTTCTCTATGGTCTTCTGTATTCTGTCCATGGATTTTTTCAGAGCGTCCATGAGTTTTTTCTTATCCTCAAGATCAGGAGCATGTTCTTTAGAAATCGCCAGCATCGCCATGAACTCCTGCTCAAGCTGCTCATCTGAGATATCCAGTATTTCTGCAGATTCCACATTTTCATTTTTCGGCAGATACGGCTCAAAGTACTCTGTCCACTTGTACTGGATATCTTCTATGTTTCTGGTAATTCCCGCAAGCTTTGCCTCTGTCTCTCCAACCGTGGTCGACCACTTGAGCACATCACTCTGCATTCCCGACAATTTGTCAGCAAGCTCTGACTTTCTCTGTCTGTACTCTGCAAGTCTCTGTTCCTCAGGTCTTGCAAGGTCTGACAGCTGCTCTATCATGACAAATGTCTGTCTCCTGTCTGTAGCTCTCTGCTGTCTCTGCTGCAGATCACCATATTTCTCAGTGTTATTTTTGAGTTCTACCTCTGTAGCTCTAATGGAAGTCTTAAGGGTCTCCAGCTCATCCTTCTTGTCAAGAAGTGCCTGGTTCAGCTCTCTCTCTCTATCCTCGGCTCCTGTATATCTCGCATCCACAAGTCTTGTGACAAATGCAAGATCCTCCTGGTATGTCGCAAGTTTTTCATTTATAAGGCTTATCTCTTCCGTAAGACTTGCTATCTTATCTGCATTTGCCTTTCTTGCATCCTCTACGGAATCTTTGGACATAAAATATTTCCTGTCTCTTCCTATGATAAGCATGTTCTCTGCTGGTACTATAGCCGAATCCAAGAGCTTATCCATATCATACACCATAACACATTCGCTGCCGGTGTCTATAGAGCCGAGATTTATATCATCCTCCAGACTGTCAAATCCCTTTGTCACAACACTGTACGGCAGGTATGGATTTGCCTGAAGTATCTCTGCCTTTGTGTCGTCCGGGAGTGCCGACAGATAATCTGCTCCATGCATAGCCATGAGTCCGTGGCGGGTCGATATGTAATTTATAACTGTCTCAGCACCCTCCGACGGTGGAAATGGTCTTCCATCCTCATAGCATTTGGCAAGCTTTGTCAGTCTGTCTATCTCCTGCTGACGCTTTATCGTCTCTGTTATCGTTCCCTTTATCCTGTCATTTATAACACCGGTTATATCCTGTGGATCATCCACCGAGTACACCGCCATGATACTGTCAAGCTGACTTCCAGATTGTCTGTATGCCTCAGCATCCAATCTCGCATCCTCATAGTTTCTCTCCAGTGCATCATACTCCGCCTGCACAGTCGTCAGTCTGTACCTGTCATCGTACAGCCTTGTCCTGCCATCCGCTATGGCTATCTCCAGCTCTGTCATCTCAGCAAGGATCCTGTCGGTCTCCTCCTGAGCCTTGTCCATCATATCCTTCACATCGCCCACAACAAGCAGGTTGACCGATGCCGCAAGCTCACTTATTCGGGAACTTATCTCGTCTATCTTGGCTGTCGCATCAGAAATATTGTTCTCAGCAACCGCCTGGGCGATCTCCGCCTCCCTCATGACTTTCCTGCAGTACTCTGCCTCCTCAATGGCGTGGTCGTAACTTGTCTGAGTCTCCTGTCTGGCGCCCATCAACTCTGAAAGTCTCTTCTCATCCCGGATATGTCTGTTATACGAATACAGGGCCATCTTCTCACCAGATGAGCCGATGTTGTTTCTTATATTGTCTACTATAAGTCTGTTCTCATCATACTGACGTCTGTTCTCTCTATATATAAGGTAGTCATTTACACTTTCCTTGTAACCGATCTGTGATTTCAGCTCAGCCAGTTTTCTCTCATTGTCATCTATCTGTCTTGACGTGTCATCCATCTTGCGGCTCATGTCTTCAAGGCGCAGATAATCCCTAGTGACTCTGAGATTTGCCAGTCGCTTGTTTTGCTGCTCCATCTGCTGTCCAGCATCAGCCTTTGCCTTTGCCAGCTCCTCCATGCGGGTGTCTCCCTCCTGTGTACATGCCCTTCCCGTGGCATACACATCAGCCAATCCCTTGCATATCCTGTCATTGTCCTCGTAGAGACCTATACAGGAGTTCACCTTGCCCTCAAGAACATTTATCAACTCTATCTGATGGTCATAATTTGCAATGTCTCGCTTTCTCTGCGCCAGAACGTTCAATTTGTCCTTTATGTCGAGGAGGGTCTCCGCCATGGTGTCCTCCTCGCCGTTCCGTCCTGTCTTTGTGGCAAATGCTTTCTCTATGATCTCCTCTATGAGCAGATCCTCCACAACTTTCCTTGTGGTTCTATAATTTGTCTCAAAGTATGTCCTGACATGACCCTCTGTCTTGTTGATTCCACGTATGATCTCCCAATGACTCTCATGAAGACCATAACCGCTTATAAACCTCTGGTACTCGCCCTTCTTATCAAATACCCTGACCTCCAGACTCATATCCCGGTGTCCAAGATCCTTGAGATATGTCTTTAAACCATTAAATGTGATCCTCTCATTGCCCTCCGACAAAGGAAGGTTCACTATATCATTTTTATTGTATTCCCTGTAAAAAATACAGTAATTAAAGTACTCTATGGATGCTGTATCTTTCTGGATCTCCCCGGCATCCGCAGCATCCTTCGCCTTTCTCGCACAGAATCCTGTGGTCATATACCTGTATCCATCCCTTATGTCCGCCTCGTCAAGTTTCCACTCGATCAACGAATGAATGACCGTATTGCCGCCACCGGCACGAAAAAGTTTCTCCACCGGCTGTTTCTCATCCAGAGTACAATTTGGTATCAGATTCTGAAGAAGAAGTAACATAAGGATACTCTTTCCTCCTCCATTTGCCAGATCGTACAGAGTATTTTTACCGTACATCCTCATGGTGAAATCATCATACTGCTGCGTACCAAAGTTATATTTTACATTGTTAACCCTTATCCTGTTGATACTAGGCATCCTCTTCTTCACCTCCAAGCAGCTGATACAGCCGTCCTCTGTATTCCTCAAAATAGTTCTCCGACAAAGCCTTCATTCTGTCAGTCGGATAATATCTGTCCGCATTTTCCACAAATAATCTCTGGGCTGACATAAAGTTGAACACCAACTTAACATAGCCTGCCCTGGACGCCTTGGACGCCCTGGCACTGTCTCCTTCCTGGTTTCCTGTCACCGCCGGAAGTTCATCCCACAATAGTGCAATTGCCTTGAAACTGTCCTGCTCTACTTCATCAGTTGACAGAACATCAAGTTTCTTGGTTATATCCGCCAGATATTTGCTTGTCTCATCTATGATATTTTCAGACTTCACATACTCCCTGAACTGGTAGCTGGATGAATCCTTATAGAAATAGAGAAGTGTCATATACATAATGAAGTAACACAGATAGAGCTCCTTGTTCAGACGAAGTCCAAGAAACCTCTTCATGTCATCATTCGTATAGCCAAATACTCTGTTGCCCTCTCCGGCTGTTATATACAGACTGTCGTTGTACTCATACAGTGACAGGTTCATCTTCTTCATAATATTCATGACAATATCATACACCTCCGCGTTGCCGTAAAACTCATCGTACAACGGACCGTTGTCGGGGTGTTTCTTACAGATCTCCTCGCCTGAGATAAGCTTTGAATATATCTCTATCGCCTTGTCCAAATTCTTGCTTTCCATCATTTTCTCCTATGACGCTGCTGATTATCTATTTTTCAAGGCTGTATGTGAATGTATATATACTCGTTTCGGGTCGCTCCCGCTTAACTTCGCCGCGCAGTGGTACATAAGGTGCCTGCTTGCAGCCACCTAAGTACCAGCGGGCTCGTATTCCCTCACTGAGTTATATATACATTCACATACAGCCACTCCACTCTCTGAAATCAGCAGCTGTTCTTCTAATTATTTACATTTCAAATTATGTCGCTACAATATTGTAGTACCAACATGGAACACTATAGTTTTATCTTCTCTACAAAATCACTCTCAGCTGGTCTTGTTAAATTGGATTCCCGTAACGTACATGTCTTCGCCGATCTGTATTTCTTCTTCCGGATGGAATTCCAATGTGAATGTCATGCCTCTGAATGCGTCCAATGTGAGCTCCGGTGCGTACATTTCACGGGAAAGACCTGAACTGCTGCCTCCGGACTGATTTACAGACTCAGCAGCTGCCAATGTCTTTTCATCAGACTTCCTTACACGCTCTATATGATCCACCAACATTCCTTCCAACATGGTATCCGGTTTCTTCAAGATCTCGTCCACACTGTATCTGTCTTTCTGTGCCAGGTGGGTGAGGAAGGAATAATAATCTTTGTTATCGTAGATTTCTTTTCCGAACTTCACCTCAAGGATGCCGTTGAATTCTTTGAGGCTCAGATGTCCCCACTTGTTTATCTGATCTAGAAGTTCGTGGAACAGCTTTGTAAAGTTAGCGCTTATCTGCTCGTCGAGAAGTTCATCTTCATATCGGAAATTCGGATCAAGCTGCTCTTTTTTTACCTTTGTCGTCTTGGCGTTATCCTCTGACTTCAGCGTTAGCATGTGGTCTATGGATGTCATGCTGAATGACTTCACTATCCTTGGTGCAAATAGCGGCTCAAGTATGGTGAGCATTTTCTCCGGTCTGTCCTCTTTTATGATATTTTGCAGCTGCCCTGCAAAATCAAATGCCGGTCTGAGCTTTTGCAGCTTTGCCTTATGTATGATATTGTCTGAAATATTCTGCAGTTCCATCGTGCTGCTTATCAGGCTGCCATGCTTGATGATCGTTCTCTTGAGTTCCAGTTCAAGCTGACTTATCTCCTCCATGGCCTTCATGTTGCCCTTGCCCATGTTGTCGTAGCTCGCCTTGGTGATCGCCTTGTCAACCAATGCCTTGTTCTTGGCAAACAGCTTCTGCTCGTCAGCGAACCATTTGCCAACGGTCTTCATATAATTCTCGTATTCCTCCGCGCCTTTGAACACATCGATAGAGAGAAGATTTACTATCTCGTCCTTCTCTCGTATCAGTCTGTTCACCTCACTATTGATTCGACGCACAACTTCGATTCCGCCGCGGAAGTTTTCCCCGACTATCATCTTCTCAAGAAGGAGCTGCTGAACGTTGATCTTGCTCTCATCCTTGATCTCCTTGGTGTCCAGATAGAATTCTATTCCATCCGCCGTGATGAAATAGAGCACCTTTCCGTCAACTATATGGCTGTCGATCAGTTTCACTCGTCCTGTCTTTCTCTGTTTCTTTCCAGGATCATAAAATGTAAACTCAAATGCCCGTCCATCGTTCTTTATCTTGTCAAATATATACATTATCAGGTCTGTTCTGTCGTCCTCCGCTATCTCCACATCAAAGTCACGATCCAACAGCTGACACATAAATTCCTCATACTCGTCATATGACACTTCGCGCTCATTGAAACTGTTTTCCTGAATAAAAAAACGCAAGACAGCCATGGTTATATACCCCATATCCAGCTGTGCATAGCGCCCTTCCTTATACTGCGCAAATGTAGTCTCAGCCAGAACAAAGAAAGGGTAATATTTCCTAAGATTCTGCATTCTTGCGTTGTGTTCTTCTATTATGTCATTTATCATCACATATTTAAGTGCCATATTTTTCTATCTCTGTACTTTCATGATTATTGTCATACCAAGTCTGACTATTTTTCTTGAGCATATCCAATTATAGACATACAAATTTAGTATACCATGGTACATTTACTGATACAAACTAAACTGCCACTTTTATGATTCTTTTTAAATTTCTATTGATGTTTTGCCCGTTCGCAGACCGCCTCCATAAACTCGGTCGCTCCCTGACTGTCAAGTCCCTGATCGTTTATTCCAAAATATCCCAGCCTGTAGTCATCACAGTCCCCAACTATCCTAAACTGTATCAAAACAGATACCTGCTGTCCCTTATAATCTGCGGAACCGTCAAACTGAACTATCTGCTCACCGTCAGTAGTTGTAAACACCGTCCAGTGTTCATCTGTACAATACACATCCAAACTGTCACCATAAGTTGTATCATCGTCCTCGAACACCTGCTGCTCTTTTATATAGTCTATTCTTTTATCTGGCAGATCCGCCGCAGTCTTGCCTATCCCTGCCTCACCGATTCCTATCACACTCAGTATCAACGTCAACATGATCGCAAAAACCTTACAGAATTTGTTCTCTCTAAATCTCTCCCATCTCTTGATATTGAGTGCAAATGCAAGCACACCGCCGACAACTGCTCCACCTATATGTGCAAATATATCCACATTTTTCTCATATGTATAGACAGCATATATTACCACCAGAACGATCGCTATCGTCATATCCCTGCGGCTTGCCTTTTTATTTCCCATAACAGACAGGAACACAGCTGCACACATCACGCCGAATACCGCTCCAGACGCACCTATTGAAAAATGCATCATTTCCGGATCCATCATATGAGACAGATTCATAGATATGATCCCCGACACTATTCCCGACGTAAAATATATTACCGCCATACGAAGGGATCCCAGTTTCTTCTCCACGGTTGAGCCAAACATAAACAAGGCAAACATATTTCCAACCAGATGCTCAAATCCAGAGTGGAGAAACATGGACGATAAAAGTCTTCCGTATTCCCTGTTTAATTTCACATACTCGTAATTGAGACCGCCGGTTCTGGTATAATTGTCAACACCGATGCACATTATCCCCGCTATAACATTTGCAATTATTATCGCAATTGTCACTATCGGAATGATGCGTTTTTCCCTTTGCGGCTGAAAGTCCATATAACCGTCATTTTCAAAACCATATATGTTGTTATTTTCCACGGTACGCCCTCCTCACCCTTCTTATTATCTCCATACTGATTCCCCTTTAGTTACAATTCAACAAACCACTAGTCAAATACTCTCTTAAGAACCTCGTCCTCATATAATACTTTCTTGGCAAGCTCCCTGTACTTCTCCTCGTGTAGATATGTGTGTCTGTGAGGTTTGATCTGAGGTGCCATATCTATTGCCTTTGCAAAATCCTCTCTCTTGAGATCAAGTGTAGCTACATAATCCCAGAATCCTGTCTTCTCAAATATTGCATTTACCCTGATATATCTGTGATCCTGTACAACTGCCATTATATATGTTGCGATTCCCACCTGGATTCCATGGAGCTGAGGCTGCTCAAGCATCTTGTCAAGTGCATGTGAGATAAGATGCTCACTTCCCGATGTCGGTGTACTTCCACCGGCTATCTCATTTGCAACGCCGCTCATTGCAAGTGAATCCAAAAGTTCCTTCAGGAACAGGTCATCCTTTATAGTCTCAAACGGAGTTCTCACAAAACTGTTGACCGCTTTCTTTGCTATCATGACCGCAAAGTCATTCATCTCTGAATATCCTAGTTCTGACTCAAAGAGCCAGTCATAGAGAGATGTGATCTTGGACACCATATCTCCTATTCCCGAATAAAGGAATCTCTCAGGAGCAGACTTTATGATCTCTGTATCCGCTATGATCCCATATGCCATCCTTGCCGGCACTGACGTACGGCGACCGTTTACCATGAGTGATGCACTGGCACTTGAAAATCCATCCGAGGATGCCGATGTAGGAATACTTATAAACGGCAATTTTCTGAGATATGCTGCATATTTTGCCACATCTATTACTTTGCCGCCACCTATTCCAACTATCACCTGCGCCTTCGCATCTATATCAAATGCGAGTCTGATTATATCTTCTATATTAGTAGAATCCAGTTCCCTGTATTCCACAACAGTCACATTCTCCTTCTTCAGAGAATCCATGACCTGCTGCCCAAACATCTCTATGAGACCATTTCCAAAGTAAATGACCGCATTTTTCATTCCCGATGCACTTATATATTTGCCCAGATCATTCAAAGTTCCCTTGCCAATTTTAAGTATTGTAGGTATTGCTATATGACTTCCTGCCATCTTGTTCCTCCCTATTTTTAATATCGGGGTATCATATCATTCCCCATGCCCAATCGCCTTTTCGATTTGAGTATGATCTGAATTCATACCCAAACATTTCTTATTATAATGTATATACCCATTATTGTGAACCGTTAACAAATTTACATGCAGCATTTATTTTTAAACAAATCTTTATCTTTCCTTTAAAGTTCTTACACCATCTTTATATCTTTGCTAGAAAAACACATTTTCTACACATCTTTTCCAAAATTAGAACACATTTTATCGGTATATTATTAACTGTAAACAGCGAGAGCGTAAGCGAGTTGTTTACAATCCCCTTTTTCATAAACGACTGCAACACCCTCCCCTCACATAATGTAGTTGCAGTCACTCCCTTTTAATACAAAAAAAGAAGAGGCTGCCAGAAATGGCAGCCTTTTCTTATAATTTCTATGTTATTTTTTACTCACTTCTGAGTGCTATAACAGGATCCTTCTTAGCTGCAAGTCTCGATGGGATAAGTCCTCCGATCAATGTCAGTATAACACTGATGATGACCAGTATCACCCCACCCTTCCAAGGAAGCGCCGATACACCGGCAACATTGATGTAACTCTCTATCACCTTACTGATCGGTATATTGATAAGTACCGTCACCCCAATACCTATGAGTCCAGAGAAGAGTCCTATGATAAATGTCTCCGCATTGAACACTCTGGATATATCCTTCTTGGAAGCACCTATGCTTCGAAGAATACCTATCTCCTTAGTTCTCTCAAGAACAGAAATGTATGTGATGATTCCAATCATGATGGATGAAACTATCAATGAAATTGCCACAAACGCAATGAGTACATAGGTTATCGCGTTGATGATCTTAGTCACCGATGACAGCATGATTCCGATGTAATCAGTGTATGTGATCTCCTTGTCAGGATAATCCTCATTATACTTGTCTATAAGCTTTGTTATCTCGTCCTTGTCTGCAAATTCGGCGCAGTAGAGATTGATGGATGCCGGCTTTGCAAGTTCCGCGTATCCAAGCTTTGACATATTATCTTCATAAGTGGATGTTGACTCCTGGAAGAAACCGTAACCCTTGAGCATCTCAAAAAGCTGTTCCTTTGTCATGGATGCCATCTGTTTCTGCATATCCTCTGTCACCTGCCCTGATGCCATGAGCTGCTGCATAACTGAGTCCATATCCACATCGTCCGCTGTGAGCTCTTTGCCATCTGAAAATGGCATTCCTGTAAATATGTCAGTATCAGGATTATCCATCTGAGCCTTGAGTACATCTGTCTTCTCGTTCTCTGAAACTATGTAATTGGCAAGCTCCGATGTGTAGCCTATATATCCCGGCTGCATGGTAGTTGCATACGCTTTATCCGAAGCCCTGATTATTGCTGACACCTTTACTTCAAGGCCCTCGGCCACGGCAGACTTCAGAAAATCAGCGTCAGAACTCATATCTGTATATGTTCCATCTGCATTCTTCTTGTATAGATCGCCCGGAAGTACAACCTTGAACTTGAGATTAAGAAGATCATCATAAGTAAACACCATCTGCTCAAGCTCCGGTACCTCTCCGCCAGCAAGTATGGTTGAAACCATATCACTCAGTTCCTTTGAATCCCTTAGCCCAAGAGTATACAGTGTAAAATCACTTATCTCGTTGTTCTTATCAACGACAAGTACAACCTCGTTCTTGTTCTCCGGCCAGTGTCCTGCCAGCACATCGTACTGCTGCTTAAGCAGAGTGTCATTATCCAACATCTGTGTCCACATGTCCATTGAAGATGAGCCGTAACTGAACGCCGACATAAAATCTGCCGTTGACTCCTGTGCCTCCGCCATTCCTCCAAATCCCATATCCGTCATTGTTGTACTTGGGTTTACCTGGGCAATTCCGCCATTTGCGCTGTTCTCATTGAACACATACAGCGGTGTGTCATAAGTGTATGTTATATCGCTGGTATACTTAGTGAAACCATTTGCATCGTCTTCAATATAATTCTTGAAAGACTCAAGGTCGTTCTCCTTCACATCTGACACCATGGACACAAGCATATCTCCCATGATATCTCCCGAGTAGACCTTGTCCTCACCGGCGTGATTGTGGTCTGAATCTTCTTCGTTGTTGCCGACCATCTTGGAGAGTAGCTCGCTGTAGTCCATCGCCTTCTTAGTTATCTGCACCGGATATGTGGCAAGTGTCTCCTCCTGTACATCGTTGATGTACTTCTGGAATCCAGACGACAGCGACAATATAAGTGCTATTCCTATGATTCCTATACTTCCGGCAAATGCTGTTAAGAATGTTCTTCCCTTCTTTGTCATGAGGTTGTTCAGACTCAATGAAAATGCCGTGAACAGGCTCATGGAAGTCTTTCTCGGAGCATAGTTTCCGTCATCCTCCTTCGCCTCGTCCTCATCTGAAAACGGATTTGAATCGTCTATTATATTTCCATCGAGGAGCTTTACAATCCTTGTTGAGTACTGCTGTGCCAGCTCCGGGTTGTGTGTGACCATGATGACCAGCTTGTCCTTGGCTATCTCCTTGAGGAGTTCCATGATCTGGACGCTTGTCTCTGTATCAAGGGCACCTGTAGGTTCATCCGCAAGCAGAATATCTGGATCGTTTATGAGTGCTCTGGCGATTGCAACTCTCTGCATCTGTCCACCAGACATCTGATTGGGTTTCTTGTGGATCTGATTTCCCAGACCTACCTTCGCCAGAACTTCCTTCGCCCTCTTTCTCCTCTCTGCCTTAGATACTCCTGACAGTGTAAGCGCAAGCTCTACATTCGAGAGTACCGACTGATGCGGTATTAGATTGTAGCTCTGAAACACGAATCCGACTGAGTTATTTCTATATGAATCCCAATCTCTTGACTTGAAGTCCTTTGTTGACTTGCCATTGATAACCAGATCTCCACTGGTATACTGATCCAATCCACCCACTATGTTCAGAAGGGTTGTCTTTCCACAACCCGACTGACCAAGTATGGACACGAACTCATTCCTTCTAAAGTTCACAGATACACCCTTAAGTGCCTGAACAACTTCATCGCCCGTGTGATAATCCTTCACGATGTTCTTTAACTGAAGCATTCTGTCCTCCCTTACAAAATTTATAGAGCAGACGCATGAAAGGCGCTTCGCGCGGCGTCTGCGTGGAATACATATTTTACGCTATGTTCTATATCCATTACATTTTTCTATATTTGTTAATATTACTGGCAAATCATAGCATTTATTTTTTTCTATTTCAATTAAGACGGGCTATTCTTTATAAATGTTTTATTTCCCAGCGATAAGTTTAAACTAACTATATGTTGAACTTTTGGCTAAAAATTCTTTTATTTTATAATTATATGGGTTATAATCACCGTAAGTG
>URJU01000008.1 GCA_900548315.1 uncultured Coprococcus sp.
GGCTTGTAATGATGCTGTCGGACGGCATGGGCAGCGGCAGTCTGGCATCATGTGAGAGTTGTATGATGCTTGATACCATGGAGGAGATGCTTGAGGCAGGATTTTCTCCAGAATACAGTATAGCATTTGCCAACAGGTGCATGGCAAAGAAAAACAGAGGACGGACATTTACCACATTTGATATGGTTGTTATAGATATGTATGATGGTTCCATGACGAGTTTCAAGCAGGGGGCATCCCTCACATATGTGTTGCATCCTGGTGAAAATGACAATTCTGTGGAGATTATATCAAGCACCACACTGCCGGTTGGAGTGCTTGATGAGACAGAGTGTGATGTTACAAATGTGAATCTTGCTGCAGGGGATGCCGTGGTCATGGTGAGCGACGGAATATCTGATATGGACACGGGAGGGATGATGGAACACCTTCTCAGTGAGATACATGTCGGCGACAGCCGCAAGATGGTCGATGAGATCGTTGGCAGGATGCTGGGACAAGATGACGTATCACCGAGAGATGACGTCACAGTGATGGCAGCAGTACTTGGCAGAGCAGAAAAAAGTGGTGCGGCATAGACAAATACTTTGTGTTATAATGAACCCCAAAAGCATTTGCAGAATATGGAGAGATTATATGAATACAGAAGATACCATAATAGATACATTTGAGAGGAAAATCCTTGATTATATAAAAAAATATAATATGTTTGATGGTGTGAAACACTGTGTGTGCGGTGTGTCTGGCGGTGCGGATTCCGTGAGCCTGCTCATGGTGCTGGCAAAGAACAGTGATCGCTTGGGGATAGAACTGCATGTGGTGCATATCAACCATATGATACGTGGTGCTGCGGCAGATTCAGATCAGAGTTATGTGGAAAAGCTGTGCAGAGATCACGGGGTGAGATGTGATTCGCTGAATATAGATGTCCAGACCAGGGCTTCGAAACAGAGACTTACAGTTGAGGAAGCAGGAAGGCTTGCGAGGTATGAAACCTTTGCCGATGTAAGGAGGAGATATGAGCAGGAAGGCTGTGTCATAGCGGTGGCACACAACAGAAATGACGTTGCTGAGACGGTGCTTTTTAACCTGGCGAGGGGGACCGGTATGGGTGGGATCAAGGGAATTGCTCCTGTGCGGGACAATATCGTGCGGCCACTTCTGGCATGTGACAGGTCGGAGATAGAGGGGTATCTTGACAGAATGGGAATACCATACTGCACGGATGCCACCAACAATGAAGATGACTATACCAGAAATAAGATAAGGCATAAGATACTGCCGCTTATGGAGGAGATAAACGACAAGGCTGTGGAACATATATGTGCCATGGCGGAGATGGCAGCGGATTATGAGCGGCTGGCTGCCGATATGACGGCTGATTTCCTGAGAAGTCAGGGCATAGATCCCATCCAGGAAAAGTGTGGCTGGACAGATAGGAAAAATGTGAACAGACGTTATAGTGTAGATCGTAATGCACTGACTACCCAGGATAAGCTGATACAGGAACTCGTAATCAGACAGCTTATCGGTATGGTGTGCGGAGGTTTGAAGGATATTGGGAGAAATCATGTTTCGGAGGTTATGAAACTGTACAGTGCGGATACTGGTTCGGGTATAGATCTTCCGTGGGGCGGAAGGGCATTTGTACAGTATGACCTGATCGTATTCACGGGTAAAAGAGGAAGTGATAATAATTCTCAACAAAACAATACGGATGAGTCAATAAAAATAGATATGAATGGGGATGGCATATATAAAATAGGAGGCGGATGCCTCACAGTGAGGATATATGAACGTCCGGAAATGCTGGACCTTTCAAAAAAAGAGTGTACGAAGTATCTGGATTATGATAGAATAAAACAGTGTTTGCAATTGCGAACCATGGAAAAAGGAGATTATATTGTGGTGGATTCCTCTGGTTCAAGAAAGAAATTGAACAGATTGTTCACAGATGCAAAGATTCCGGCGGACAGAAGACCGGTGGTTCCGTTGGTGGCAGCAGGATCGGAGATCGTGTGGGCGATAGGACTTAGGATAGGGGAAAACTACAAGGTAACAGATAATACACAGAGAATCTTGGAGATGGAATTTACAGGAGGAAACGGAATTGAAAGAACAGATTGGTGTAATGCTGAGCAGCAGTGAAGTTGAGACTAGGATCAGTGAGATGGCAGAGGCTATTGACAAGGCATACGAAGGCAAGACGATACATTTGATAGGAATACTCAAGGGCAGCGTGTTCTTTATGTGCGAGTTGGCAAAGAGGATGAAGAGTCCGGTGACTATGGATTTCATGTCAGTGAGCAGCTACGGTGATGGGACAAAGTCCTCAGGAATTGTCAAACTAAACAAGGATCTGGATGAGTCCATAGAGGGCAGGGATGTCATCATAGTTGAGGATATACTTGATTCAGGAAGAACACTTTCATACCTTGTAAAACTTCTCGGCGAGAGAAAGCCGGCAAGTCTAAAAGTCATAACACTTCTTGACAAGCCGGACAGAAGAGTCATACCGGTGGAGCTTTATATGACAGGGTTTGAGATCCCTGACAGATTTGTGGTGGGTTATGGTCTTGACTGCGCCCAGAAATATAGAAATCTTCCATATATAGGAGTGATAGAGCAGTAATAAATTCCATATTCACATTGTGAATAGTGGATTAATAAGGAGAATATATGAACAAGAGAAAATTCAGAAATGGAATGTTGATCTATCTGCTGATACTCGTTGTTGCGTTTATACTCATCAACAGGTGGATGCAGAGCGATACGGATGTAACTACAACTTACAGTTATACAGACCTGTCTGAGGATCTTGACGATGGCAAGATATCAGCACTTGCGATAAAGCAGAATGCAGAGATTCCGACGGCTGTCATACAGGTTCAGTTCACCAACGGCAAATCCCTTGCATTCTATGCAGCGGATGTAAATGAAGTCCTGGATATATACAATAAGTATCAGGCTGAGGTGGACAAATATAATGCCACGGTAAAGGATGATTCTGACAAGAAAGTTATAGCAAAATACAGCCTTGAAGATGTTGAGAAGACCAGCATCTGGAGCGTTATCATACCATACGTGATTGTCATGATAGTGCTTATGCTCATAATGATGTTGTTCATGAGATCAGCCCAGGGCGGCGGTGGCGGCGGCCAGATGATGAACTTTGGCAAGAGCAGAGCCCGCAAAGCTGATGAGAGTGCCAAGAATGTCACATTCAAAGATGTGGCGGGACTTGAGGAGGAGAAGGAGGATCTCGAGGAGATCGTGACATTCTTGAAGAATCCTCAGAAGTTTGTGAAAGTCGGTGCGCGTATACCAAAGGGTGTTCTGCTGGTAGGCCCTCCGGGAACAGGTAAGACACTTATGGCAAAGGCCATCGCAGGAGAGGCTGGAGTGCCATTCTTCAGCATATCGGGTTCTGATTTCGTTGAGATGTTTGTCGGTGTTGGTGCCTCAAGAGTGAGAGACCTTTTTGCTGAGGCTAAGAAAAACGCACCGTGTATCGTATTCATAGACGAGATAGATGCCGTTGCGAGACAGAGGGGTTCAGGTCTTGGCGGCGGTCATGATGAGCGTGAGCAGACACTTAACCAGCTGCTTGTCGAGATGGATGGTTTCGGAGTAAATGAGGGAATCATCGTTCTTGCAGCTACAAATAGAGTGGATATCCTGGATAAGGCAATTCTTCGTCCGGGACGTTTTGACAGAAAGATACCTGTAAACAGACCAGATGTAAAGGGAAGAGAAGAGATACTCAAGGTTCATGTGAAGAACAAGCCTCTTGCCGAGGATGTTAATCTTCACGAGATAGCGAGAACCACGGCAGGATTTGCCGGCGCAGATCTTGAGAATCTGATGAATGAGTCAGCTATATCGGCAGCAAAGGCCAACAGAGCATATATAACTAAGGAAGATGTCGATAAATCGTTCATAAAGGTAGGTATAGGCGGTGAGAAAAAGAGCCGTCTTGTTCCGGAGAGTGAGAGAAGGATCACGGCGTATCATGAGTCGGGACATGCGATATTGTTCCATCTTCTGCCGCATGTTGGTCCTGTACATCTCGTGTCGATCATACCTACAGGTATGGGAGCCGGTGGATACACAATGCCACTTCCAGAGAATGACAATGTATTCATGACAAAGGGCAAGATGCTGGATGAGATCAGAGTGAGCCTTGGCGGCAGAATAGCAGAGGAGATGATTCTTGATGACATCACAACAGGTGCATCACAGGATATCAAGGAGGCAAGTAAGTACGCCAGAGCCATGGTTACAAAGTATGGTATGTCCGACAAGCTTGGTCTTATCAATTACGAGAGTAACGATCAGGAGGAAGTATTCCTTGGAAGAGACCTTGGACACTCAAGAGTGTACAGTGAGGAAGTTGCAGCAGAGATAGATGAGGAAGTAAAGAGAATCGTGGATATGTGCTACAAGGAGGCAAAGGCTATCCTTGAGGAGAACATAGACATACTTCATAAGTGCGCAGGCATACTTCTCGAGAAGGAGAGAATTGCAAGACCTGAGTTCGAGGCGTTGTTTGTTAAGGAACAGACAGAGGCAGCTCAGAATGCAGAGACGACTGCTGATGCATAGAAAGACAGCAGGGAGTCTTGTTAGATAAAGATAGAGTTATATATGGGTTAGTCATTGTGTTTACACATGACTACATACGATATAATCATACAACAAATGCCCGCAATTATGCGGGCATTTGTTGTATGATAGGGGAGTGAGGATAAGGTCGGTGAGTGCTGTGCGATGGCAGCCGGACCTCAGTTCTATAAAATACATATTTGGAGGATGATGGGGATGAAGATCATAAAGAGAGGGATAAATGCGGTTATACCGTTTCTGCTGGCGAATGTGTATCTGCTGGCAAGGTGCCCAAAGTGGCAGATTCCACTAGTGCCGCTGATAACAACATTGCTGATCGTGTTGGATATGGTCGTGTTGGCAATGCCGTTGCTCAGTCTTAAAAATATACAGACAAAGGGGATAAAGAGATGCCAGAGGGGGTGCGAAAATCTGTATTCATTTCTGGTGGCGACAGCATTTTCTGCGGTGGTGCTGATACTTATGATAGTGGGCGTTGTCGATGTGTCAGGGTGGACATGGAAGAACTGGGTGCTGTACATACTGACAGCCGTGATTGTTCTGGCGATAACGTTCTGGTTTGGAATAATCAGGATATATGTATCATCAAAACAGCTTGGGATCAAATGGCGTGTTATCGGAATACTGTGCGGATGGATACCTGTGGTACATTTGATAGTCCTTGGTAAACTGATAAAGCTTGCATCTGATGAGGCGATATTTGAGAATGAAAAGCTTATAATGGATAACAACAGGAAACAGGAACAGGTGTGCGCCACCAGATATCCTATCCTCATGGTGCATGGAGTGTTCTTCAGAGATTTCAGATATTTGAACTATTGGGGAAGGATTCC
The DNA here is from genome assembly GCA_900548315.1 of uncultured Coprococcus sp. Lineage (GTDB taxonomy): Bacteria > Bacillota > Clostridia > Lachnospirales > Lachnospiraceae > Coprococcus. Next base: position 5,460 of record URJU01000008.1, read on the forward strand.
GTCGGCTCTTGAGGCAAATGGTGCAAAGATATTCTATGGCAATCATCAGTCTGCGGCGTCAGTTGCGGATTCGGGACATGAGATCGCGTATAGGATAAAGCAGATAATCCAGGAGACAGGCTGTGGCAAGGTGAATATAATCGCTCATTCAAAGGGCGGACTGGACAGCAGGTATGCCATATCGAAACTTGGAATGGCGCCGTATGTGGCATCTCTAACTACGATAAACACTCCACACAGAGGGTGTGAGTTTGCAGATTATCTTCTGGGGAAGATCCCGGAAAAACAGCAGCAGATGGTAGCGGATGCATATAACTCTGCCTTGAAGAAATTGGGGGATACCAATCCAGATTTCATAGCAGCGGTGACAGACCTTACCGCAACAGCGTGTGCAAAACTCAACGGAGAGATCCCAGATCCACCGGGAGTATATATCCAGAGTACAGGTTCGTGTATGAAGAAACCATCCGGCGGCAGATTCCCACTGAACACGACAAATGCATTCGTAAAGCATTTCGATGGTGAGAATGACGGCCTGGTTGGATATGAATCATTCAAATGGGGCGCCAATTTTATCTATCTGAAACCAGATGGAAACAGGGGAATCTCACACGGTGATGTCATAGATCTCAACAGAGAGAACATTGATACGTTTGACGTGAGGGAATTCTATGTGGATCTGGTGAGTGATCTGAAAAGGCGCGGTTTTTAAAAATATGTCACCATTTTAGATAATGTGAACAATAAAAAGTAGAAAATAGGTAATATTCGGGAAATCAATTGTGATTTTGCACAATGACATTTGATAAATAAAAAAATGTTTGGGCAGACTTTTGACGGGATTTGTATATAATAATAATTGTAACCCCCAATACATTATATAGTTTTGGCTACACCCCATAAGTAACAAAATACCTTCTCCAAAAGAGACAGTCGTTCGGTGACTGTCTCTTTTACTTTAAATAAACAATGAGGAGAAAGTTATATTTCATAGGATATTGGTGAATACTGCGATTTTCGCAGCATATTCGTGGGTAATATCTCTTTTATTTTGTTGCCTAATCTACAGAAAAGTATTAATATAAAAAGAGTATGTGTATGTGCAAGGGAGATTTTATTGTATGGTGGAGAAGAAGACCAATGGGCAGAAAATACATGAATATGTATATAACGTTAAGCCCATATTAAATAAAGGTGGATTGTTTGCAGATGGAAGCAGATATTATGTAAGTCCACAGGAGCCGGATGTGGATCAGGATGTGAAGGTCAGATTCAGGACCACAGCCGATAATGTGGATGAGGTATTTCTTATATATAATGAAGAAAAAGTACAGATGACAAAGGAGAGTTCCAATAGAATATTCGACTTTTATACTGCGACTATACCCGGAGGTCTGCCATTCATAAGATATCATTTTGAGATACATTCAGGAAGAGTTACATGTTTTTATGACAAGCTTGGTCCGACTAAGCAGAATGACAGGGAGTATGATTTTGAGATATGTCCTGGTTTTAAGGTGCCAGAGTGGGCTAAGGGAGCGGTTTTTTACCAGATATTTGTGGACAGGTTCTGCAACGGAGATTCGTCCAACGATGTACTGGACAATGAGTATGCATATATAGGAAACGGTGTTGTCCAGGTCAAAGATTGGAGCCAGAGACCGAGCACCATGGATGTGGGACGTTTCTATGGCGGCGATCTGCAGGGAGTCATGGATAAGCTTGATTATCTGCAGGATCTGGGCGTGGATGTAATATACCTGAATCCTATATTTGTCTCTCCTTCCAATCACAAGTACGATATACAGGATTATGACTACGTTGATCCTCACTATGGAAGAATAGTTGATGATGAGGGTGACTGCCTTCCGGACGGATGTCTTGAGAACAAGCAGTCGTCAAGATATATAAACAGAGTTACAAATAAAAAGAATCTTGAGGCCAGCAATCAGCTCTTTGCCGAGTTGGTTGAGGAGATACACAAGCGTGGCATGAAGGTCATCCTTGATGGAGTGTTCAACCATTGCGGTTCATTCAATAAATGGATGGACAGGGAGTGCATATATGAGAACCAGGAGGGTTATGAGAAGGGTGCATTTGTATCGAAGGACAGCCCTTACAACACCTTCTTCAAGTTCTACAATGACAATGCATGGCCATACAATACAACATATGATGGCTGGTGGGGTCATGACACCCTGCCAAAGCTCAACTACGAGGATTCGCCTAAACTTGTTGAGTACATCATGAAGATAGCGAAAAAATGGGTGTCACCTCCATATAATGCAGATGGATGGAGACTTGACGTGGCTGCGGATCTGGGACATTCCCCGGAGTACAATCACCAGTTCTGGCGCGAGTTCAGGAGGAATGTTAAAGAGGCAAATCCGAATGCGATAATTCTGGCTGAGCACTATGGTGATCCAAAGAGCTGGCTGAAGGGTGACCAGTGGGATACGGTCATGAACTATGATGCATTCATGGAACCTATCACATGGTTCCTTTGCGGTGTTGAAAAGCACAGCGACGAGTTCCGCGGAGATCTGCTTGGCAACTACGATGCATTTAAGGGGGCTATGAACTATCACATGTCCAGATTCCTCAGACCGTCCATAGATGTGTCGATGAATGAGCTGTCCAACCACGATCATTCCAGATTCCTGACGAGAACTAACAGAAAGGTCGGAAGGCTTCACACTATGGGAGCAGATGCAGCCGATCAGGATGTGGACAAGGGAATATTCAGACAGGCTGTTGTGTTCCAGATGACATGGCCGGGGGCTCCTACCATATATTATGGTGACGAGGCTGGTGTGTGCGGCTGGACAGACCCTGATAATAGAAGAACCTATCCATGGGGACACGAGGATCAGGATCTTATACAGTTCCACAAGGACATGATAAAGATACACAAGTCGTATGAGGCACTTAAGTCGGGTTCTGTATTATATCTCCACGGTGGACATAAGATACTTTGCTATGGAAGATTTACGGACAACAAGCAGGTGGTTGTCATCATGAATACGAATTATGAGGATGTGGATCTGAAACTTCATATCCGACAGATAGGTGTGTATAATCACTCAATCCTCAGAAGAGTTATGCTGACAAATGAAGATGGCTATACATTGGAAACTCAGGATTACATGGTGGAACATAACGTACTTACTATCAAGGCACCGAAGATGAGTGCGATGGTGCTTGTCAGAGCGTAACATAAAATCGCAACAAGACAAGAACAGTAAAAAGGAAAATTATTTATATATAAAAATAAAAAACAACCGGGGATAGAAAAATAATTCTTTCCCCGGTTGTTTTTTTAGACTGCAGCCTATCAGCTCCTCGGCGGCAGCGTAATGTAGTTCCTGTCAGATGGTTGGAACAGCTTTGGACGGAAATCTTCCTTGGTCAGTTCAAATATAGAATGGGAAACCAGGAAGTAGTAAGCTTCCACAGCCTGGTCCACATTGATGTTCGTGATCTCCGGGTTGTTAAGGTAACCCTTGATGGCTACGGTGAGTCCCATGACAAGATACTTACATATAATGAGAGGGGACAGCATAGGGTTGGATGGGATCTGATCGGTGTCAAATATCTTCAGGTGTTCCTTGAAGAAGTTGGTGAACTGCTCGATCATGACCTGCTCAAAGCTGTTCTGTCCGGTTGTCTCGAAAAGTTTTCTGTATAGCTTTGCCTCGTTGATAATGTGGGTGAAAAGGTACTTGATAGCCTCGAGGATCATGTTGTGTTCTAAAAGAACCTCAAGCTCCTTTGTCACTTCATTGTAAAGCATATAATCCATCAGTTCGTATTTGTCTTTGAAATATCTGTAGAAGATGGGTCTTGATATACCCACATCCTCAGCGATCATGGTAACTGTAATTTTCTCGAATGAATGCTCGTTTACAAGCTTTTTAAAGCTTCTGATAATTTTATCCTCTGTCTTTTCTTCGCTTGGATTTGGCACTTTCCAAACCTCCTTTTTGGTCTATATATGGACAGTTTCAAGTGAATCTGTTTATCAGATGTATGACCGAATATTCCAATTTTGAATATGTGTTCATACGTTTGTTACAGATTACCATATTTGTAACAAAATGTAAACGTTTTCGTATTTTGGGTAGTTTATTAAAAAAAAATCAGGTTGTATAATCCACCACAGAATAGAAAAAGGAGATGTTATGGCTATGTTAAAACTAGGAGAAAAGATAGTAAGTGCGAGAGTCGTGATACTGATCCTCAGCTTCGTTCTTCTCATACCAGCGGCATACGGGTATATCAAGACCAGGGTAAACTATGATATTCTGTCGTATCTTCCTAAGGATATCGAGACAATGGTAGGTCAGGATATACTGGTTGACCAGTTTGGTACAGGAGCCTTTTCACTGTACGTTGTAGAGGGTATGGAGGATAAAGAAGTATCCGCGCTGAAATCAAAGATTGAAAATGTAGACCATGTGTCAAAGGTTATCTGGTACGACAGCTTTGCTGATCTGTCTGTTCCTAAGGATATGCTTCCTGAAAAACTGTATGACGCATTTAACAATGACGACAAGGATGCCACCATGATGGCAATCATATTTGATGATACAACATCTGCTGATAGCACGATGGATGCTATCGAGGAGATACGTAAGATATCGGATAAACAGTGTTTTCTCTCCGGTATGTCAGCGGTTGTTGTAGATACAAAGAAACTGTCTGAGAAGGAAACCCCAATATATGTTCTGATAGCGGTGATCCTCAGCAGTATAATCCTTGCGATCACCATGGATTCGATCATGATACCGGTACTGTTTCTGGCAAGTATAGGTATGGCGATCGCATACAACCTGGGTTCAAATATATTTATGGGTCAGGTGTCCTACATAACAAAGGCGTTGGCTGCGGTACTTCAGCTCGGTGTAACAATGGATTATTCGATCTTCCTGTGGCACAGCTACAAGGCACAGCAGAAAGAGTATACAGATAAGAAAGAAGCTATGGCACATGCGATCGCCGAGACTATATCATCCGTTGTGGGAAGCTCCATAACAACTGTTGCCGGATTTGTGGCACTTTGTTTCATGAGTTTTACACTCGGACTTGATCTTGGTATCGTGATGGCAAAGGGTGTTGTTTTCGGAGTTATCGCCTGTGTAACTATACTTCCATCACTCATCCTTGTGTTTGATAAGGCCATAGAAAAGACAACACATAAGGTAATACTTCCTGAGTTTAAGGGAGTAGGAAAATTCATAGCTAAGCACTACAAGATATTCCTGGTATTGTTCGTGATCATCCTGATCCCGGCAATATATGGATACAATCATACAAAGGTTTATTACAAGCTGGATTCATCACTCCCGGATAGTCTGGAGAGTGTGCAGGCCAACACAGAGCTGGCTAAGGCGTTCAATATGAATTCAACACATATGATACTTGTCACAAATGATCAGAGTGATAAGGACACACGAAATATGATGTCGGATATTGAGAATATAGATGGTGTAAAGTTCTGTCTTGGACTTGACAGCATCATCGGTTCAGGAATCCCATCGAACTTCATCCCTTCGGAGGTGACAGAGGCACTTAAGAGTGATGAGTGGCAGTTGGTACTTGTTGGCTCTGAGTATGAGGTTGCATCGGATGAGGTCAACAACCAGTGTACTGAGATAGAGAAGACTATAGATTCATACAACGATAAGAACATGCTTGTCGGTGAGGCACCTTGTACAAAGGATCTTATCAAGATAACAGATAAGGATTTCGCCTCAGTAAGTACAGTTTCAATCGGTGCTATATTCATCATCATCCTCTGTGTATTCGGTTCAATATCACTCCCAATAGTGCTTGTTGCCGTCATAGAGTTTGCGATATTCATCAACATGGGTATTCCTTGTTTTACAGGAACCGAGCTTCCTTTCATAGCATCAATAGTAATCGGAACCATTCAGCTTGGTGCTACTGTTGATTATGCAATACTGATGACCACCAAGTACAAGAGGAACAGACTTGGCGGATACAGAAAGTTTGATGCAGTTGCAACTGCATGTCAGGAGTCGGTACAGTCAATAGTTGTCAGCGCACTTTCATTCTTTGCTGCAACATTTGGCGTAGGACTTTATTCGGATATAGATATGATCAGTTCACTGTGTACACTTATGGCTCGTGGAGCACTCATAAGTATGTGCGCTGTTATCCTGATGCTGCCATCAGCACTGATGCTCTTTGATAAGGTCATCATGTTCAGATACAGAAAGAACCTTATAGATGGACCTTCAACTGATGCAGACAATGACACAGTTCAGGCATAGGTTGGTTAAAAGAGAAACACGTAGTACGCGGAATCCGCTACATGGATTCTCACATATATATTATGGAAAGAGGTAATAACATGATAAAGTGGAAGAAATATATTTGTGTGGCGCTGTCAGCAGCAATGATGGCAACACTTATGACCGGATGTGGTGATACATCAAACGACAGTGCATCTTCAGACAAGGCGGAGGCTACAACAGAGAGTGCATCAGATACACTCCAGGATGCTCTCACAGCTGAGATATCAGCAGACAATTCAGATAATGCAGACAAGGAGGAGACGGTTTACGTTCTTGCGGATGCGGATGGCACAGCAAATGATGTGACAGTATCCACATGGTTGAAGAACGCTGATGGCTCAGAGGGACTCAACGACAAGACAAACCTCACAGAGATTGAGAATGTAAAGGGTTATGAAGGATATAAAGATAACGGCGATGGAACCATCACATGGGCAGCAAATGGCTCTGACATTTATTATCAGGGAAAATCAAATGAGAAACTGCCTGTAGATGTGAAGATCACATACAAGCTTGATGGTGAGGAGATAGAGCCTTCAGAGTTAGCAGGCAAGAGCGGTAAGGTTACTATCAGATTTGATTACACCAACAACACAAAGCAGACAGTTAAGGCTGGCAGCAAGAACAGAGATGTCATTTCACCATTTGTAATGCTCTCAGGAATGATCCTTCCTGTAGACAAATTCTCAAATGTACAGGTTGAGAACGGCAAAGTCATCTCAGAGGGCAGCAACCAGATCGTTGTTGGATATGCTGTACCAGGATTTAAGCAGTGCCTGCAGAATGGAATAGATGACAGCAAGATACAGACAGCTATAGACAATATAGATGTTCCTGACTATGTGGAAGTTTCAGCTGATGTTACAGACTTTGAGCTTGCAATGACAATGACAGTTGCTGCCAGCGATCTTCTTGGATCAGATGCAGAGGATGCGATCGACGAAGTAAAGGATAAGGCAGATCTGAACGAGCTTTCAAGCAGCGCTGATAAGCTCGCAAGTTCAGCAGATCAGCTTGAGGAAGGCTCGGGCAAGATCACAAATGGTCTTGAGACACTCAAGGATGGAACATATTCACTTAAGACAGGTGCATCAACTCTGGCAGACGGAGCCGATTCACTGGAAAATTACACAGGTCAGCTTGCAGCAGGTACTTCACAGATCTCAGCAGCCATGGATTCCTTGGATTCAGGCATCACATCCATAAAGAATGGTTCAGCAGCGTTGAACGATGGCGCAAAGACACTTGCAAGTGGAGCAAAGACACTGGATACGAGCATTGGTACACTCCAGACAGGTGCAGATACACTTAACTCAGGAGTTAAGGAACTTCAGGCTGGATTTGCCGGAGATTCCAACAGTGTAGGTTTGTCAAAGGGTGCAAGTTCACTCGCATCTGGAGTAAAGACAGCATACGATGGATCACAGGCTCTTGCAAAGGGTGCATCTGATGTTAAGACAGGTGTTGATACTCTGATAACAATGATGAAAGGAATGCCGACACAGGTCGTAACTCAGGCAGAGGCAAATGTATATAGCCAGCTTAGCGGAAATATAACAAGTGAGGCAGGAATAGATGCAGCAATGGCACAGATAGAGCAGGCACTTCCTATGGGTCAGGAGGCATATGATGCACGTGTTCAGCAGGAAGGCGCATACGCACAGCTGATAGAGCAGTACAACGGACTTGCACAGGCAAAGGGTGCGCTCAATGCCATAGATCAGATCGGTGAATCTCTCACAGCTACACTCACAGGTGAAAAGACAGCGGCCCAGATAAAGGCACTGCAGGATGGAGCGGCAACACTTAACACCAAGATGGGTGAACTTTCGGCAGGACTCAAGTCTGCAAATGACGGGGCAGCAACACTTTCAGCAGGCGTTGACAAGGCTTACACAGGAGTGAAGGCTTTGGCAAGTGGAACTGGTGATCTCGCTGCCGGAGCAAAGGCTTTGAAGAATGGTTCAAAGAGCCTGAGCGATGGAGCGGCATCACTATCGACAAATATGAATACTCTTTATCAGGGAAGCTTAACTCTGTCAGATGGAAGCGGACAGTTAAAGACTGCAGCAGGTACACTTAACTCAAGTGCCGGACAGATTGCTGCCGGAGCAAAGACACTGAGTGCCGGAGCAGCTCAGCTCAACACAGGCTCAAAGACGCTGGACAGCGGAGCGGAGAAGCTTGTCACAGGCTCAAAGACACTCAGCGATGGTATGAAACAGTTTAACGAAGATGGAATAAAGAAGATTACAAAGTTGTTTGCAGGAAACTATCAGGATGATATAGATTATATCGAGGCGTTGTTCTCGGATGATGCAAAATATACAAGCTTTGATGGTGCCATAGACGGAACAAAGAGCACTGTAAAGTTCATTTATGAGACAGCTGCGATCAAGACAGATGATAAATAATCTTCGTGTTGACTTTACAGTGACCGTAGGTTATAGTATAAGCGTCCATGAGGACAATGGTAACATTTACTATAGTTTAGGAGGAATTTAAACATGTTTGATAAGGTTAAGGCAATATTTGAGGAGCAGTTAGGAGTTTCACAGGATGAGATGAAACTTGACACAAATTTCAAGGATGATCTTGGTGTAGATTCACTTGATCTGTACGAGATTGTTATGAAACTTGAGGATGAGTTTGATGTTGAGATCCCAGCTGAGGAGCTTGATGACGTAGCTACATTTGAGGATGTACTTAACTACCTTAAGAGCAAGGGTGTAGAGGAGTAATCAGTATTATTCGGTTCTCAAAATAGATATTGCAGACTGAACAGATTGGATTGTTTTGAATACATTTGTTATTCAAAGTTGTCATGTATCGGACATGACTTAACTTTGGTAGCCAGCCAGGACATGAGTCCTGACTGACCATCCAAGGTTATATATATATTATAAATATAAGTTTATACTCAGATTATTTTGTGGCAGATGCTTTCAGGATTTATTTCCTGACCGCATGTGCCTTTTTTGTGCGTTAATACACCGCCAAGCGCACCTCGCCTGACGCACGGATATCTTTGCTTGCGATTTGTTTGTCCCTGTTCTATAATAGGGGGTGACTGAAAAAACTTAGATTAAAGGCGGTAAAAAGAAATGGGTAAGACAGCAGTTATATTCCCTGGTCAGGGCGCACAGTATGTGGGTATGGCAAAGGATTTTTATGACAATTTTGAGGATAGCAAGAATGTATTTGATGAGGCAGATGAGGTTCTGGATATAGAGCTCAAGAAGATCTGCTTTGAGGAGAATGATGACATCAATAAGACAGAGTACACACAGCCAGCCATGGTGGCAGCAGAGGTTGCCATATATGAGCACCTGAAGAATGCGGGTCTCAAGGCCGATGTATTTGCAGGTCTCTCACTTGGAGAGTACAGCGCACTTGTGGCAGCGGGAGCGATGACTCTTGCTGATGGTATCAAGACAGTTAGAAGAAGAGGTATCCTCATGCAGAACGAAGTACCTCTTGGAATGGGCGGAATGGCAGCAGTCATAGCTATGGATGCTGACAGGATCGCTGAGATATGTGAGAATACACCTGGCAAGGTTCAGATTGCAAACTACAACTGTCCTGGACAGATAGTTATTTCAGGTGAGGCAGAGGCTGTTAAGGCTGCATCAGCGGCGCTTGCAGAGGCTGGAGCCAAGAGAGTTATCCCACTCAATGTAAGCGGTCCGTTCCACTCACAGATGCTCGTTCCAGCGGGAGAAAAACTTTATGATTTCCTTCAGGGCGTAGAGGTGGCAGAGGGATTTGTCCCTTACTACTGCAATGCAGATGCAGAGGAGATCACAGATGCATCTAAGGTAAAGGAACTGCTCAAGAGACAGGTTTACTCATCAGTCAGATGGCAGCAGACCATAGAGAACATGATCGCAGACGGCGTTGACACGTTTATCGAGGTTGGCCCGGGTAAGACCCTCACAGGCTTTATGAAGAAGATCAACAGAGAGGTAAAGAGTATAAATATTGCAACTGTAGACGATTTAGCGAAATTGGAGGAACTGAATGCTTAAGGACAAGGTAGCAGTGGTAACAGGTGCCGGAAGAGGTATCGGACGCGAGATAGCAAAGACATTTGCCGGATACGGCGCAAAGGTAGTAGTAAACTTCAACGGCTCAGAGGATCGTGCAAACAGTCTGGTTGAGGAGATCAAGGCGGCAGGCGGAGAGGCAGTGGCTTTCAAGGCAAACGTGGCAGAGTTTGCAGAGGCAGAGGCTCTCATGAAGTTTGCAGTCGCTACATATGGAAGAATAGATATTCTCGTGAACAATGCGGGAATCACGAGAGACAATCTTGTGCTTGGCATGAAGGAGGCTGATTTCGATGATGTTATCAATATCAACCTCAAGGGCACATTCAACTGTATCAAGCATGTGTACAGAACCATGATGAAGCAGAAGTATGGACGCATCATCAACATGTCATCAGTAGTCGGAGTAGAGGGAAATGCAGGTCAGGTGAATTATGCTGCGTCAAAGGCAGGCGTGATCGGCATCACCAAGTCTATTGCAAAGGAGCTTGGAAGCCGTGGAATCACAGCAAATGCCATAGCACCGGGATTTATCAAGACAGACATGACAGATGCACTCTCAGACAAGGCAAAGGAGGCAATGCTTGACCATATCACAGTCAAGAGACTTGGTGAGGTTTCGGATATTGCTGAGACAGCAGCGTTCCTTGCTTCAGACAAGGCATCATATATAACAGGACAGGTCATCAAGGTTGATGGCGGAATGAGTTTATAATCTTTAATGGTCGCGACACAAAATAAAGCAGGGTATAATCAAAAAAAGATGATACCCTGTTTTATTTTTATATTTGCTGGCGCAGCACTGTAACTTGCCAAGAAGTTGAGTCTATGATATATCATATAATTATTGTACTTTGTTTTAGACGAACGGAGAGTGAGAAGATGAAAAGGATATTTGCTGTATTGGCGATGCTGGTGTGTGTAATAGGTGGGATAACTGGAATATTACTTTTAGGAAACGATGAAGGAGATGATGTTTCGACTAGTAAGGTACAGGACGCAGTCGGCGGAGATCACGGGATTACAGAAATAAGTTCCAAAGAAAGTGAAAATACTGAAAATATTACAGAGGTGACGACAGCGACAACGGAGGACGAGATATCTGAACTGGTGGATAAAACCATTGAGGGGATGAGTCTTCAAGAAAAAGTTTGTCAGATGATGTTTGTTACACCTGAGGGACTGACAGGGACAGATGATGTTATGGTGGCTGGTGACGTTACAAAACAGGTACTCCAGGCTTACCCTGTGGGGGGAATAATTTATTTTGCCAACAACTTTGACAATGTGGATCAGACCAGGAATATGATATCCAACACACAAAGTTACAGTAAGATAGGTTTGTTTATTGCGACCGATGAAGAGGGCGGCAGAGTAAACCGGCTTATGGATACACTGGGTACTACGTATATAGGCCCCATGTATGATTATAAGGATGATGGACCTGATGCTGCGTTTGAAAATGCAAAGACCATAGCATCAGATATGTCAGCACTCGGGTTCAATCTGGATTTTGCTCCAGTTGCGGATGTGTGGACAAATCCTGATAATACAGTCATAGGAGACCGTGCATACAGCGATGATTATGGACAGGCGGCGGAACTGGTGGGCAGTGCAGTCAGAGGATTCAGCGAGGGTGGCGTGATATGTACGCTCAAGCATTTCCCCGGACACGGAGATACGGCGGAGGATTCACATTACAGCAATGCGTACGTGAACAGGAAAAAGGCCCAGATAATGTCAGATGAGATGCAGACATTCAGGGCGGGGATAGATGCTGGTGCGGAGATGGTTATGGTTGGGCATCTGATAGTGCCGGATATAGACGAATTGCCGGCGACATTGTCGTATAAGATAGCAACAGAAATGCTCAGAGGGGATATGGGATTTACCGGTGTAGCTATAACGGATTCCATGGAGATGGAGTCCATTGCGGATAATTATGGCGTTGGAGATTCCGCTGTCATGGCGGTGAAGGCGGGAATGGATATGCTGCTCCAGCCTGCGGATTTGGCAGTTTCGGTCGATGCTGTTGTGAATGCGGTGGAAAGTGGAGATATAACCGAGACACGGATTGACGAAAGCGTGAGGAGGATATTAACGCTTAAGGCTGAGAGAGGACTTATGGGAGATTAAAAGCTTGTGAAGGAGAAATTTGAATCCCGGTAGTTTGCCGTTTAACATAGTATTGAATACTATTTATCCTTGTTATATATATCACATTGTGGTAGAATTTATATATCTAGGACGCAGAAAGCACTAAGAAGTGCATACGGGTCATGGGCGGTGCTCGATGACGTATATACAAAAGGACTGCTGCCGGCAGTCCTTTTGTGCTGCAAATATAAAAATATGAGGTATGAGATGAAGAGAGTCGTTGTAACAGGAATGGGTGCAGTTACACCTATAGGAAACAGTGTAGAAGAGTTCTGGGAGAATATAAAGAAGAATACAGTTGGAATCGGTGAGATCACTAAGTTTGATGTCACCGATTACAAGTGCAAGCTTGCCGCTGAGGTGAAAAACTTTGATCCAAAGCAGTACATGGATCCAAAGGCAGCAAGACGTATGGAGCCATTTTGTCAGTATGCCATAGCAGCTACAGGCGAGGCGATCAAGGATGCAGGTCTTGACCTTGAGAAGGAAGACAGAACAAGGATAGGAACATGTATAGGAAACGGACTTGGCGGTGTGGCAACCATAGAGAAGGAGCACAAGAAGGTCGTAGAGGGCAAAGCGAACAGGGTCAGTGTAATGATGGTTCCTATGATGATATCCAACATGGCTGCGGGCAATGTTGCAATACAGTTTGGCCTTGAGGGCAAATGTACTGACATAGTTACAGCCTGTGCTACAGGAACAAACTCTATAGGAGAGGCATACAGATATATACAGGCAGGAGAGGCAGATGTCATGGTAGCCGGAGGCGCTGAGTCACCTATCTGCGAGACAAATGTATCAGGATTTATATCAATGACAGCGCTTTCAAGCGCAGAGGATCCAATGAGAGCATCCATACCATTTGACAAGGACAGATGCGGATTTGTAATTGCCGAGGGTGCCGGCGTGGTAGTACTTGAATCCCTTGAGCATGCACAGGCGAGAGGTGCTCAGATACTTGCTGAGGTAGTAGGTTATGGCTCAACATGTGACGCATATCACATCACATCCCCTAAGGAGGATGGAAGCGGCGCAGGTCGTGCCATGAAACTTGCCATGGAAGAGGCAGGAATCTCACCTGCTGACGTTGACTATATCAATGCTCATGGAACAAGCACGCATCACAATGATCTGTTTGAGACGAGAGCTATCAAGTATGCTATGGGCGATGATGCATACAATGTGAATATCAATTCCACAAAGTCTATGATAGGACATCTGTTTGGAGCTGCCGGTGCAGTTGAGTTCATCACATGCGTGAAGTCCATAGAGGATTCATACATCCATCCAACAGTTGGTCTCCGTGAGACCGAGGGAGAGATGGACCTCAACTATACAATGGGTGAGGGTGTTCATAAGGACATTACATATGCACTCAGCAACTCACTGGGATTTGGCGGACACAACGCAAGTATTCTTGTAAAGAAGTTTGAGGCATAGTACCAAATCAGATTACTGATAGTTATATATAACAAGAAAACACCACTTTAGACAGAAATTCCAAAATGATCTGTGTGAAGTGGTGTTTTTGTGTGATGGGCACGGTTAATAAAATAAATTATTGATACATATAAATTTATAAAACCACAAAACAACACAAAAAAACAAAAATTACAAATGAAATGCAGAAAAACCCACAAAAATGTTGACATTCGATTCATGCGTGGCTAATATACAAAGCAAAACAGAAGCGCGTATCTGATTTTGGAGTGCAAAGGGGCACAGAAATTAAACTTTAAAGTTTGATTCCTGTGCCCTTTTTGTTTAACAGGGAAATCTCTTGGAGGTGGAATATGGCAACTAAATCAAGCATTATGGATACGAATAGTTACAGTGATGATTTTGTTTCATTACTGAGTGCGACGACTAAGGATATGATAAGCCGCCGTGAGAAATGGATGGGAGGAGCATACAGACTTTTCTATAGAAAACCTGTCAATCTTGTCCGCGGAAAGGGACAGTATCTTTGGGATGCAGAGGGCAATAAGTACCTCGATATGTATAACAATGTAGCGGGAATCGGACATTGCCACCCGGCAGTTGTGGAGGCGGTCACAGAGCAGATGAAACTGCTTAATACCCACACACGTTATTTGCATGAGAGGATCATTGACTACAGCGAGGATCTGCTTGCTATGATGCCCGAGGAAATAGACAAAATAATGTTTATGTGTACAGGTTCTGAGGCAAATGACCTGGCACTGCGTGTAGCGCAGGAGTATACAGGAGGAACAGGAATCATAGTTTCAAGGGAGGCATATCACGGAACAAGTGCACTGACATCCGGATGCTCACCGGCTCTGGGAAGTGAGCAGCCACTTCTTCCAAATGTCAGACTGATCGATACACCTGATTATTACAGGCATGGTGGAACACCTGAGGAATTCACGGCGTGGTACTCAGGCGAGATGCAGAAGAAGATCAATGAGCTTGCGGCTGCAGGGTATAAGTTCTCGTGTTTCCTTGCTGATTCAATATTTTCATCAGATGGAGTACATCCGAATCCGGTGGGATTCCTTAAAGCAGCAATCGATGTTGTACATAAAAATGGCGGTGTGTTCATAGCTGATGAGGTACAGCCGGGATTTGCAAGAACAGGAGATGCGTTCTGGGGATTTGCGAGACATGGAATAATCCCGGATATGGTAACGACAGGTAAGCCAATGGGAAATGGAATCCCGATATCAGGACTTGCCGCAAAGCATGAAGTGCTGGAGGCGTTCAGTGATAAACTTCCATATTTCAATACATTTGGAGGAAATCCGGTATCGATAGCAGCTGCACAGGCGGTGCTTAAGGTCATAAAAGAAGAAAAATTGCAGGAACACTGCAAGACGGTGGGAGCAAAGCTTCTCAAGGCACTGCAGGAGGTAAAAGCACAGCATCCTGATTCAGTGGGGGATGTCAGAGGGGCAGGTTTATTTATTGGATTTGAGCTTGCAAAGAATGACGGAAAGAAAACCCCTGATCAGCAGAAGGCTCTTGATACGATCGAACTTCTGCGTGACAACAATGTGCTCACATCTGTTGCCGGTCCTTACGGAAACGTATTAAAGCTCCGTCCGCCTATGGCTTTTCAGGAGTGTGATATCGACTGGATAGCCTCGACTCTCGATAAATGTCTATATCAGCTGGAAAACAGATAAGTGGAAAAGGACACAATACAGCGCATAAGCGTACTCCAGTGCGCTTGCTAAATATATACAAAAAGGAGGAAGAATTATGAAGAAGAAGATTTGTTCAATACTTTTGGCAGCAGCTCTTGCTCTGACGATGACTGCATGTGGAAACTCTGGAGGAAGTACAGGCGGTACAACACAGGCGGCAGCGACTTCAAGTTCAGAGTCTAAGACAGACAAAGACACCCTGGTTATTTTGGGAGCCGAGAACTGGCAGGCTTCACTCAGCCCGCTGAAACACACATCAACAATGATGCTTCATGCAGAGGCAATAGCCCTGGAACATCTACTGGTCATGGATGAAGAGACCCAGGAGCCTCAGCCGAATCTCGCTACTGAATGGTCATATGACGATAGTAAGACAGTCCTTACAGTAAAGCTCCGTGAGGGCGTAAAGTTCCATGACGGATCAGATTTTACTGCCGAGGACGCAGCAGCTTCCTGTGAAGCATATTCGAGTTCCAAGAATGTATCCGGTTCATGGTGGGCAGATGAGTTAAAGTGTAAGGTCGTTGATGACTATACATTTACGATTACTCCGGCCTCAGGAAAGCCACTTGGATCCCTTGTTAATATGCTGTGTTCAACACCTATGATGTCTGCGGATGATCTGGCAGATCCGGAGAACACACTTGACAAGAGATATAATGGTACAGGTCCATATAAGATGGTGAGCTTTGAGAATGATACAGCAACCTACGAGCTTTTTGATGATTACTGGGGAACACTTCCAAAGATCAAGAATATCCAGTACAAATATGTAGCAGATGCTACGACACGTCTGTCAGCACTGCAGTCCGGTGAAGCAGATGTAATAGAGAGAGTTGACTCTGATGCAGTATCGGTTCTTGAGGGAGACAGCAACATAGTTGTTGACAAGTTCCTTACAACAGAGTGTAAACATTTGATACCTAAGTTCAAGATGCCTCCTATGAATGAGAAACTAGTCAGAAAAGCCATAGCCTATGCGATCGACTATGATGGAATCGTAAATGATATATTTGGCGGTTACGCGGAGAAGGCAGACAGTTTCATTTCCTCAACTATCTGGGGATACAAGGCAGTCAGTGGAGTTGGTGAATATGATCCTGAAAAGGCTGCAGAATGTCTGAAGGAGGCAGGTTATGAGAATGGTGAGGGACTTCCTGAGCTCAACATCTACACATCAGTAGGTTTCTATCCTAAGACAAAGGAATACTACGAGTACATTGCAGCATGCTTACAGGCAGTTGGTATCAACTGTAAGGTGGTTCCTCTTGACACTTCATCATGGGGCGATGTCCTTTATGAAGAGACACCTTGTTATATGATCGATTGTGGATGGCAGCCTTCAGGTATAGAGCCAGAGTTAAAGCTGAACTCATGGTATGCAGAGGGAAGGATCAGCCACTACGAGCCAACAGCTGAACTTCAGGATATCATGGACAGATTCGCAACAGAGACAGATCCAGATAAGAGAAAGGCAATACTTCAGGATGAGTATCTCCCAACTCTTGCAGAGGAAATGCCTGATATTCCAATCATTAAGTCTATGACGATCTTTGGTGTAAGATCCAATGTCAAGGGACTTGAGTACACAAGTGGCGCAGATTATATATTCACAAATGTCACAAAAGAATAAAAGAGTAGTTATATATTAAAATCTGAAATTACCGAAAGGGGCTGCATGTGCAGAAAAATACAGCATGTGGCTCCTTTTTTAAGAAGGGAGGAAATCAAAGTGCTAGGAACCGTTTTAAAAAGACTTGCACAGGGCATCTTTGTTACCTTTTGCGTTATTTTCATAAGTTTTGTAATACTCCGTATGATACCGGGCGACCCGGCCAAGGTCATGGCTCCGACGGCGACAGAGGAACAGCAGCAGTTGATCAGAGACAGTATGGGGCTGGATAAGTCCATTCCTGAGCAGTTTAAAATGTATATGGAGAACCTGGTCCACGGAGATCTGGGAGAGTCGTATTTCAAGAGCGATACAGTTCTAAATGTTATGAAACAGGCCACACCTTTGTCACTTATCCTGCTTGTATCGTCGGTGCTTGTTTCTATCTTATTGTCATTGATCCTTGGAACTATTGCAGGAATGAATGGAAATAAATGGGAGGATCGTCTGATATCCAGTATTGCAGTGCTTTTTCAGTCGATGCCTAACTACTGGGTATCCTCAGTGCTGATAATTATCTTCTCTGTAAAGCTTGGACTTTTGCCATCCATGGATTATTCCGGACCAGCCTCCTGCGTATTGCCGACAGTGGCACTGGCATTGCCGCTTACAGCAGTTCTTACCAAGGTAGTCAGGTCATCTCTGATAGACAGCTACAGTCAGGAATTTGTCAAGGTTGCATATGCCAGAGGTATATCGAACACGGCCATCTACTTCAAATATGCACTCAGAAATTCATTGATCCCGATGCTCATATCTCTTGGAACACAGCTCGGTTTCCTGGTGGGCAGTATCGTGGTAGTAGAGTACGTGTTTAACTTCCCGGGGATCGGATATACAGTGTTAAATGCGATCCTCAGAAGAGATTACAATCTGGTTCAGGGAATCATAATTTTATTCTCGGTATTCTTTATTGTTTTAAATATTGTGATCGATCTTAGCAGCATAAGGCTGGATCCAAGAATGAGAAAAGCACAGGGAGGACTGTAATATGAAGAAAAAGAACAAACTGAAGTCAGTCCTTCAGTGGATTGGCAAAAATAAATTATTTACATTGGGAATAGTGATTGTCGGACTTTGCCTCTTCGCCGGAATATTTGCTCCGCTCATCGCACCGTCAGATCCGTCCAAAGCAAATCCGTCAATAAGGCTTATGAAGCCCTTTACAGATCCGGCACACTGGCTTGGAACGGATGCCATAGGACGTGATCTGTTCTCAAGACTTCTGTATGGGATCCGTACTTCTGTGATCATCGGCTTTTGCAGTGTTATTCTGGCAGCACTTATCGGTCTGATAGTTGGTATTATATCAGGTCTCACCAGCCCGGGACTTGTGGATTCGGTACTCATGAGAATCACAGATGTACAGATGGGATTTCCTTTTATAGTTCTGGCAATGATAGCACTTACACTTTTTAGTCCAAATGAAGTATCAGTGACCATAGTGCTCAGTCTGGCTCTGTGGCCTGCGTATGCGAGAACGGTCAGGTCGAATGTAATTCCGCAGAAAAGTACAGATTACATAGCTGCGGCGAGACTCATGGGAGCCGGCAAATGGAGAATATCCACAAAATATATTGGAAAAAATCTGATCCCGGCAATGCTTCCGCTCATCCCTCTTGATATCGCCGGTATGATCATAAATGAGAGCTTGCTCAGCTACATGTCACTCGGTATAAATCCGCCGAAGATATCACTTGGCAACATAATGTCTGATGCCCGTAGTTATATTGCGTCCGATGCCTGGTACATCATGATCCCTGGTATCGTTCTTATCATCATGGTTCTTGGACTGAACTTCGTCGGAGATAATCTTCAGGTTCACTTTGATCCAAAGCTTCGCAAATAGGAGGACAAAAATATGGATAATACACAGGAAAAGAATTCAGATGTAATCCTTGAGGTGAAGGATTTGAAGACCTATTTCAAGACGGGTCCTCATAAGGTCGTCAAGGCTGTTGAGGGTGTGAACTTTTCACTCCGCAAGGGAAAGGTGCTTGGAATAATAGGTGAGAGTGGTTCCGGAAAGAGCGTGACTGCCAGGTCTATTCTGAGAATTGTAGAATCGCCGGGGTACATAGCAGGTGGAGAGGTGTTGTTCAAAGGACAGGATATACTGAAACTTCCTGAAAAGGAGATGAAAAGCATCCGTGGAAATGAGATATCCATGATATTCCAGGATCCGACAACGTCGTTTAATCCCTATATGACTATCGGTGCACAGCTTGCGGAGGCATATAATGCGCACACGCCATCCGGTTCGGAAAAGGCAAAGCAGGAGATCATGAGAGTGCTGAAACTTGTCGGTATCACGAATGGTGAGGAAGTCATAAAGAAATATCCGTGTGAGTTCTCTGCGGGTTTCAGACAGCGTATCTTTATAGCGATGTCTATGATCCTGTATCCGGATCTTTTGATTGCGGATGAGCCTACGACAAGTCTTGGAATCACGATACAGGCAGAGATCATAGAGGCCCTCAGTGAGGTACAGAAACAGACAGGTATATCTATCATGATCATCACCCATGACTTTGGTGTGGTATCACAGTTTTCTGATGACATATTTGTCATGTATGCAGGCAGATGTGTGGAGTCGGCATCTAAGAAAGATCTTCTTCGAAATCCAAAGCATCCATACACGGTCGGACTGATACGGTCTGTTCCGCTTCTGGAAGCACGTAAAACCAAGAGATTGAAATCTATACCGGGATTTCCTCCGGATATGTCGAATGTTCCAGAAGGCTGTCCATTTGCTTCGCGTTGTGAATATGCAAAAGATATATGTCACAAAGAGGTGCCGTCACTTAAGTCCGTAGGCGAGGGACACATGTGTGCCTGCCATTTCCCACTGGACTATGACATTAACGAAGATACAGAATTGGGGTGATCATATGAGCGATATAGTTTTATCTTGTGAAAATTTGCTTAAGCAGTATCCGGTTAAGAAGGGACTGTTTAATAAAGTAGTAGGACAGAAGAATATAGTGGATCATGTATCGCTGGAGCTCGAAGAGGGCAAGACTCTTGCTATAGTTGGCGAATCCGGGTGTGGCAAGACCGTGCTCACAAGGGTGCTCCTGGGAATAGAGGATAAGACGGACGGAACTATTGTATTCGAAGGAAAATCTGTCGATGATATGACGGCTCAGGAAAAAAGCAGTATGAAGGCTAGGATCCAGATGATATTTCAGGATACTCTCGGATCACTGCATCCGCGTATGAGCATCCGCGAATCCCTTGAGGAGCCGCTGATACTGAATGGAGTAAAAGACAAAGCGGAAAGGGAGAAGATCATACTGGATACTCTTTCCCAGGTAGGAATGGCACCAATGTTTTTGGACAGATATCCTCATCAGCTGTCAGGCGGACAGAGGCAGAGGATCATCATTGCGAGGTGTCTCGTTGTGACCCCTAAGATCATATTTGCTGATGAACCGATATCAGCCCTTGATGTGTCACTTCAGGCACAGGTCATAAATATGCTTATGGATCTGCAGGAAAAATACAAGTTGTCGATGCTGCTGATAGCACATGATCTGGCCGTGGTCAGACAGATCGCAGACCAGATAAAGATCATGTATTTCGGTGAGATAGTGGAGAGTGCTCCGAGCAAAGAGATCTACAAAAATGCACAGCATCCTTATACAAAAGTGCTGCTTAAAGCTGCACCGAGCATCAGCAAGGGACTTGAGGACGCGGGTTTTGACATAGACCTTAAACCTGGAGATATTCCGGATCCGGCAAAACCTATGCCGGGATGTCCGTTCTGCACTCGCTGCATATATGCAGATGAGAGATGCATGAAGGAGCGACCTGAGGAAAAAGAGGTGTCACCGGGACATACAGTCCGCTGCCATAAGGCGGGACAGATATAACAATAATAAAGGTGAGCAAGGAGGAGTCACGATGGAATATAGTGCAGTAAGTACAATGTGGATTCTGGTGGGAACAGTGCTTATTTTCTTCATGCAGGCGGGATTTGCGATGCTGGAAACCGGAATGACCAGAGTGAAAAATGCAGGAAATATAGCTATGAAGAACCTGATCGACTATTGCATCGGAGCAATAGCTTTCTGGTTGGTTGGCTTTGGGATAATGTATGGCGGCAGTGGATTGGTCCTGGGAAAGATAAAAGGCGTAGCTGTGGAGTCGGTTTATGGAAACGGAATGATTCCGGAGGGTGTGCCATTCTGGGCATTCCTTATATTCCAGACAGTATTTGCAGCGACCGCGGCAACTATTGTCTCGGGAGCCATGGCGGCGAGAACCAAGTTCGCCGCGTATTGTGTATATAGTTTGATGATAAGTCTTGTGATATATCCGATATCCGGACACTGGATATGGGGAGGCGGATGGCTGTCGAAATTAGGTTTCCACGATCTTGCTGGTTCTACGGTCGTACATATGGTCGGCGGAGCTGCGGCATTTGCAGGAGCGTGGCTGCTGGGTCCCCGAATCGGAAAGTATTCAAGAAGCGGTAAGGCGAAGAAGATACCGGGACACAGCATGCCGCTTTCGGTGCTTGGAATCTTCATTCTGTGGTTTGGATGGTTTGGTTTCAATGGCAGCTCGGTCATTCCTTTTTCAGATAACACAACAGAACTTGTCGGAAAGGTGTTCTGTAATACCAATCTTTCGGCTGCAGCCGGAGCTGTGACGGCGATGTGCATAAGCTGGATATGGAAGAAGAAACCGGATATTGCGATGACACTCAACGGTGC
Source organism: uncultured Coprococcus sp. (assembly GCA_900548315.1). GTDB lineage: Bacteria > Bacillota > Clostridia > Lachnospirales > Lachnospiraceae > Coprococcus. Next base: position 27,546 of record URJU01000008.1, read on the forward strand.
ACTTGCCGGACTTGTTTCGATCACGGCAGGCGCGGATGTCATAAGCACTCCACTTTCGGTGGTAGTTGGAGTCATAGCAGGGGCCATAGTTGTAGGCGGAATGAATCTCATAGAGAATGTTATAAAGATAGATGATCCTGTGGGAGCAATCGCGGCACATGGATTTGGCGGGCTGTGGGGCACTATAGCTGTTGGCCTGTTCTCAGACGGTGCTGCCACAAGGACGAAGGGATTATTGCTCGGCGGCGGTGGATATCAGTGCGGCATACAGATCCTTGGCGGTATAGTGGTGTTCTTGTATGTATTTGCCGCAGCAGCACTGCTGTTCAAGATCGTGCAGAAGACGATAGGACTCAGAGTATCCGCGGATGACGAGATGAACGGATTGGACATAAGCGAGCATGGTTTTTCAAATACATACACCGAGGTGCTTTCATCAGATGGTACAAGTGCTCCTATGATGAATGTTCCGAAGATAGACGAAAAAGCATTTGAAGATACAGAAGAGAAGACTGACCTGAACATATCAAAGGTCGTGATCATAGCCAGAAAGAATAAGCTTGATGCCCTGCTGCATGCGATGAACGACATCAACGTGACAGGAGTTACCATCACAGATGTGACTGGATATGGAATGCAGAAGGGTAATGATGACAAGTATTATCGCAGTGCTGATGCAGATCTGAATCTTCTTCCAAAGGTGAAGATAGAGGTTATAGTAAGTACTGTTCCTGTGTCGAAGGTCGTGAAGACGGCAGAGAAGGTTCTGTATTCAGGCAATTATGGAGATGGCAAGATATTTGTTTATGACGTGAAGAATGTAGTGAAGGTAAGAACAGGGGAGATCGGCAGAGCTGCATTGATCGATGAGAGCAGATAGGAGAGGAGGTCTTTATATGCGCAGGACGACTATTGATGAGGCAATCGCGAGGGTGAGCGATTGGAATGGAAAGAGTATAAGCTATAAGCCGGTTGCAGGCGGAATAACCAACCCGAATTTTATGGTGGATGTGGATGGAAAGCATTATTTCCTCAAGATCCCAGGGGATGGCACTGATTTTATCAACCGTGAAGTGTGCCATGAGGCAAATGTTATTGCAGATAAAAGTAAAGCAGGGCCAGAGGTCTATTATTACTTTGAGGATACCGGAGTGGAGATCTTCCAGTGGCTTGACGGATACAGACAGGTGACATTTGGCGATGTGTATAATCTGTCTCTTATACACATCTCCGAGCCCACGAGACGCGTAGTAATCT